>JAFPBJ010000096.1 GCA_017390525.1 Lachnospiraceae bacterium
CTATACTACTACAACCCTAAGGCAGCAAAAGGAAAAGAGCTAGAATTTATTAGCGCTAGTAAAATCGATGGTAGTGGAAATGCAGATTTACAATTTACCCACGCATCGGATTATGTGATCGTAATTGATCGCACTCCAGCAAACGATACTACAATAACCAAAGAAAAATGGACTGTAAACTCTAATATCATGAATAAGCTAGCTAAGCTAGGCTGGCAAAACAGCGCCCTTAAGGTACAATGGAGTAAGGTAGAAGGAGCAGAAGGCTACGACATTTACGCCACCACCTATGGCGGAAAAATCACAGCCAAAACAAAGGTTGTTACGGCTGCAGCCAATAAAACTAGCCTATCTATTTCCAAGGTACTAGGTAAAAAGGTATCAAACCAAACAGGCTACAAGGTAAGAGTAAAAGCCTACCGCATGGTAAATGGCAAGAAACAATACCTAGGAGAAACCATGGATTTATTTACAGTAGGAACCAAGCACAAAGCTTACACGAACGTTTCTAAGGTAACTCCTAAGAACACAGCCCTTACCCTAACTGTAGGTAAAAAACAAAAGGTAACTACAACCCTTATCAAAGCAAACCAAAAGAAAAAGCTGCTTCCTACCAAATTCGTAGCATCAAGACGCTACTTCGTAGAAGACAGCACCATCGTAAAGGTAGACCAAAACGGCAACCTAACCGCCCTTAAGAAAGGAAAAACCACCCTATACATTAAGGCAGCAAACGGAACCACCGCTAAGGTTACCATTACAGTAAAATAATAGTTTGCAAAAAAGTTACAGACAATGAAATTATTAACGTGATTTCATTGTCTGTTTTTTGATTTTTTATACTCTTTCCGTAAAAAAATTACGGGAAGAGTATAAAATTCCTTGTAAACAGAGATAATATCTAGTATAATAATACTAACGGAGGGTTTGCTATGTTAAAATATTTCTCAGTGCAAAATTTTAAATGTTTTCATGATAAAGTAGAGTTTGATTTTTCGGATGTAAGAGATTATCATTTTAACGAACAATGTGTTAAGGATAAATTGCTTCACAATGCAATTATTTATGGTAAAAATGCAAGTGGAAAAACAAATCTAGGGTATGCTTTATTCGATATTACTTATCATATGGTAGATAAAAATAAAGTTCCAAGTGTATACAAAAATTACTGTAATGCGGATTGTGAACAGGATTATGCGGAATTTTCCTACGAATTTGTATTTAATAATGACACTGTTTGCTACAAATACAAAAAGAAGGAAGTAGGGGTATTGCTGTATGAAAGCTTGTACCTAAATGGAATGCGTTTGTTTGAATATGATTTTGAAAATCATATAGGTGATTTTACAGGTATTCAGGAAAAAGTTACTGATACGCTACGTTTTGATGAAAAATTTGATATTTCATTAGTTCGATATATTGTAAATAATACAATTTTAGCAGAAGATTCGCCAATTAAAAAAATGGTTAAATTTGTTTCTAACATGCTATGGTTTCGAAGCTTAGTAGGAAATAATTTATATATGGGTTATCAGATTGGAGAAAAAACAATAACGGAATATTTGATTAAGAATTATTTAGTTGCTGATTTTGAAGAATTTTTACATGAATGTGGGATTGAAGAAACATTAGTGACACAGAAAGATCCGAGTGGAGAGGAAATCATATATATTAAAAGAAAAAAATTGCTTCCATTTATTGATGTAGCGTCTAGTGGAACTATTGCACTAGCAATGTTTTATATTTGGTTTCATGAAGCGGAACATATCTCTTTCTTATGGATTGATGAGTTTGATGCATTCTATCACTATGAATTGGCAGAAAAGGTTGTCCAATTATTAGAAGAAAAAATACAATGTCAGAGTGTGCTTACATCTCATAATACCAATTTATTAAGTAATAAAATCATGCGTCCAGATTGTTATTTTATATTGGCACATGGAAAATTAACGTCAATTGTGAATGCAACGCCAAGAGAACTGAGAGAAGGACACAATTTAGAAAAGTTATTTAAGAATGGGGAATTTGATGTCTAAAAAAGAATTTTAGCAATTGTAGAAGGTGAAAAAGCAGATTACAAGCTTATGAAGCATTTATTTGATATGTTTTATGAACATGAATACGATATTTTGCCCTATCGGACCAACTTGTATTCGCTTTATAATTCATTTGAGTTAAATGATAAGGATGATTTTGAAGTATTAGATACGATTCAAGTTTTAAAATCAATGGAAAAAGATGTGAAAAAAAGAGATATGCTAAATCAGAAGTTTACAGATATTGTATTAATTTTTGATTTTGATCCACAGGATCCAGCTTTCTCTGTGGAAAAAATTATAAAAATGAAAAAATTGTTTCATGAGTCTACTGAAAATGGAAAGTTATATATTAACTATCCTATGGTGGAAGCATTTAAACATTTAAAAAATGTAAAAGATGAAAGTTTTATAGATTTGCAGGTTTTAAAGGAAGATTTAGATAATAAAAAATATAAAACAATGGTATCACAAATGGCATTTCAAAATGACTATACAAAATATAATCGCACTATGTGTCTAAATGTATTCCGACTTAATCTAATAAAGGCAAACAATATGTTAAATCATAAGAGAAGTGTGCCAGTAAATGCAAGCGAATATTTTTATATTGATTTAGATGAAATTTTAATGAAACAATGTGAACTTATGAAAAATACAAATGCTTTTTTTGTACTTTGTACTTGCATATTTTTCTTTTTAGATTATAACACTAGTTATTTTTTGAAAGAGATTGAATGCTTGTAAATACTCAATCTAATTAACAGCATTGAAAGGTGATTTTTTGCATAAATTTTGCGTATTTACTGTGAATTTGAAGCAGATAGAACTACATTTTCATTGACGTCATATCACAAATGGGTTAGAATAGATGTGATATTAAGGTCAAGTGATTTAATATCGTACATAAATCAGGGGTGCGAAGGTTTCGCTGAGAAAAAACGATAGTTTTTAACCCTTATTACCTGATTCTGGGTTATGCCAGCGTAGGGAGCATAGTGAATAAATGGATTTGTTTCATTTTTTATATAGAGCTCCTTATTTTTCATACGAAAGAATAAGGGGCTTTTTAGATGCAAGTACATAATAAAAGGAGAGAAAATATGTCATACACAACTCAAATGAATGCAGCAAAAAAGGGAATTATTACAAAGGAAATGGAGCAAGTAGCTACCTATGAGAATATGAAGGTAGAGGAGCTTAAGGAGCTTGTTGCAAAGGGGCAGGTGGTAATTCCAGCCAATAAAAATCACAAATGTTTAAAGCCATACGGTATTGGAAATGCTTTAAAAACCAAAATCAATGTGAATCTTGGTACCTCAAGAGATTGCTTAGATATGGATGTAGAGCTTGAGAAGGTAATGGAAGCTGTAAAAATGGGAGCAGAGTCTATTATGGATTTAAGCTCCTTTGGAGATACTAGAGTGTTTCGTCAAAAATTAACTAACGAGTGTCCTGCTATTATTGGTACTGTGCCAATTTATGATGCAGTAGTTTATTATAATAAGGCATTAAAAAGCATTACTTCTGATGAATGGATTGATGTGGTTCGTATGCATGCAGAGGACGGCGTGGATTTTATGACGATTCACTGTGGAATCAATCGTGCTACAGCAGAGAAATTTAAGCAAAGTAAACGTCATACCAATATTGTTTCTAGAGGTGGCTCTATTATTTTTGCATGGATGGAATTAACAGGACAGGAGAATCCATTCTATGAGCGCTATGATGAAATCTTAGAGATTTGTAAGGAATATGATGTTACCATTAGTTTGGGAGATGCTTGTAGACCAGGAAGTATTGAGGATGCCACAGATGTATCTCAGATTTCTGAATTAGTAACCTTGTCAGAATTAACCTTTAGAGCTTGGGAACAGGATGTGCAGGTTATCATTGAAGGACCTGGACATATGCCAATTAATCAGATTAAGGCGAACATGGAGATTCAGCAAAATATTTGTAAAGGGGCACCTTTTTATGTGTTAGGACCTCTTGTAACAGATGTTGCTCCAGGCTATGATCATATTACAGCAGCTATTGGTGGTGCCATTGCAGCAACCTATGGGGCATCCTTCCTTTGCTATGTAACTCCAGCAGAGCATTTAAGATTGCCTACAGTAGAGGATGTAAAAGAGGGGATTATGGCATCTAAAATTGCGGCTCATGCGGCGGATATTGCAAAAGGGGTAAAAGGGGCAAAGGATTGGGATTATGAAATGAGTCAGGCAAGAAGGGAGCTTGATTGGGAGAAGCAATTTGACCTTGCGATGGATTCGGAAAAAGCGAGAAGATATCGTAGCGAATCAAAACCAGAAAAAGAGGATACCTGTACTATGTGTGGTAAAATGTGTGCAGTAAGAAATATTAATAAAATTCTTCGTGGTGAAGATGTAGATATTATGGATTAAAATGGAGGACAACATGAAGCATCCTTATTTATTATATGGTGTAACAGATAGGGGCTGTTTAAAGGAAAGAACCTTATTGGAAGCTGTAAGAGAGGCACTAGAGGGTGGTGCAACTATAATACAGCTTAGGGAGAAACAGCTTTCCTATGAATTGTTTTTAAAAGAGGCAAAAGAAATCAAAGAATTAACAGATGCATATCAGGTGCCCCTTATTATTAATGACAATGTAGAGCTAGCAAAGGAAGTGGATGCAGCTGGGGTGCATATTGGTCAGGAGGATGCTAGTCTTACTGAGGCAAGAAAATTGCTAGGTGAGGATAAGATTATCGGAGTTTCTGCCCATAATTTAGAAGAGGCAAAAAAAGCAGAAAGCTGTGGTGCCAATTACTTAGGGGTAGGAGCTGTATTTCCTACCTCCACCAAAAAGGATGCAACGCCTCTTACAAAGGAAATGCTACAAGCCATTTGTGAAGGTGTGTCAATCCCCGTGGTTGCCATTGGAGGAATTACAAAGGAAAATATGGATACCCTAAAAGGAACAGGAATAAAGGGTGTTGCTTTGGTTTCGGCAATTTTTGGTCAGGAAGAAATTCTACCAGCCACAAAGGAACTACGAAAAAAAGTGGAAGCAATTGTAGGATAATTTTTTAGGATAGGAAAGGATAGTAGCTATGAAAACAGTATTAACAATCGCAGGCTCTGATTCTAGTGGTGGAGCTGGAATTCAGGCAGATTTAAAAACTATTACCTGCCATAAATTATATGGTATGAGTGCCATTACTGCTTTGACTGCACAAAATACCACAGGAGTTTATGAGATTCATAATAGCCCACTAGATTTTATGGAAGCGCAGCTAGATGCTGTTTTCACAGATATTATCCCAGATGCAGTGAAAATTGGAATGGTACCCACCATAGAATTAATGGAATTAGTAGCAAGAAAATTAAAGCAGTATCAAGCGAAAAATGTAGTCCTTGATCCAGTGATGGTGGCAACCAGTGGTGGGGTACTAATGGAAGAAAAGGCAATAGACACTTTAATTCATAAATTATTTCCCATGGCTACTGTAATTACCCCCAACATAATTGAAGCTAGTAAGCTTAGTGATGTATCGATTACTTCCTTAGAAGATATGATAAACGCTGCTAAGAAGCTCAGTCAGTTTTTTGATGGATATATTTTAATTAAGGGTGGACATTTGACAGGAGAGCCAGAGGACATTTTGTATCATAAGGAGAAGATTACTGTGATTCCTGGAAAAAGGAGCCAAAACAAAAACACACATGGTACGGGCTGTACCTTATCCTCAGCCATTGCTTGTCACTTAGCCATGGGAGAGGGCGTGGAGGAAAGTGTACAAAAAGCCAAGGAATATATTTCAGGTGCCATTGATGCAAATTTAAATTTGGGAAAAGGAAAAGGTCCACTTATGCATTGGTATCAGTGGTGAAACAAATAGTAGAAAAAAATAAGAAAAGTTAAAAAAGTACTTTACAAAACTATGAATCAGTGCTACACTATAGAAGTTGTCTGTGAAACAACTAAGGTCCATTAGTCAAGCGGTTAAGACGCCGCCCTCTCACGGCGGAAACAGGGGTTCGATTCCCCTATGGACTGTTATAACATAGAATGGCTTATCAGATTATAATATCTGATAGGTCATTTTTTTGTGGAAAAATGTTAGTTGTATTAAGATAACTAATATGTTATCATATAATTAAAGAAAGGGGGGTGTATATTGTACAAGGTTGAATTTTATGAAGATAAAAATGGAGAATCAGAAGTGCGTGATTATTTGATGAAATTAGCAGAAGAGGCGAAAACAGATAAGCATGCACGAATAAACAAGAATAAAATATTTGCATATATTAAAGCATTAGAAGAATATGGAACTAGAATAGGAAACCCTATAGTGAAACATATTGAAGGTAATTTATGGGAGCTTCGGCCATTAAGCAATCGTATATTTTTCTTTTACTGGAAAGATAATAAATTTGTATTAGTACATTATTATATAAAGAAGTCACAAAAAGCACCTAAAAAGGAAATTAAGAAGGCGATGTGTAATATGAAAGATTGGATAAAAAGGAAGGGATAATATGAAAAAGTATCAAACATTTGATGAAATGTTTCAGGATGATGAGTATGTATCGAAGGAAGACAGAGAGCAGATTAATTTTGAAGTCGATTTAATTGGAAAAATTATTGAGGCAAGAGAAGCAAAAGGGCTTTCACAAAGAGAGCTTGCACAGATTAGTGGAGTAAAACAGCCTGCGATTGCAAGAATGGAAAGTATGAAGTCAACCCCACAGATTGATACTCTTTTAAAGGTATTAGTTCCTTTAGGGTATACTTTAGAAATTGTACCTTTACAGAGAAAAAGCTAGAAAAAAGGATGACTTACTAGATTTTAATTCTAGTAGGTCGTTTTTTGTACAGAAAAATTAATCATACCATGATATAGAAAAGGAGCAACCATGAAAAAAACAATTTTAACAAGAGACCAACAGGATAAACGCTTTCAGTGGAATTTAAAAGATTTATATGAAAACGATGAGAAGTGGCAGGAGGAGAAGGAGTTTGTTTTACAGGGGATACAGAAGCTAAAGCAAAAGCAAGGAAGCCTAACAAAGTCTTCTAAGGATTTGCTATCCTATTTTACGTTAAAGGACCAATGCTTTCAAACCTTTGAACGATTGTATGTCTATGCCAATCAAAGCTTGCATCAAGATACCACCAATCAATATTATCAGGGAATGGCAGCAGGTGCGCAGGACTTAATGTCGAAATTAGAGGAGGGAGTAGCCTTTGAGGAGCCAGAGCTACTTACTTTATCAGATGAGCAGTGGGAGGAGTATAAAAAGCAGGAGCCAAAGCTTTGTATTTATGAAAGATATATGGCAAAAATTATGAGAAAAAAAGCCCATATTTTATCTCCGGAATTAGAAGCCTTATTAGCTAAGGCTGGGCAGTTAGAAAGTATTCCAAAGGATGTATTTTCTGCCTTTTCTAATGCAGATTTAAGCTTTCCACCCATTCAAAATGAAGAAGGAGAAACCATCCAGGTTACCCATGGAAACTTTGTGAAATTATTAGAAAATAAACAGGATGCCATTAGAAAGCAAGCCTTTTATTCTGTCTATCACACATACGAAGGCTATAAAAATACATTAGCAACGCTATATACCTCTAATTTGAAAAAGGAAAGGTTTTTCTCAGAGGCTAGAAACTTTTCTTCTTCCTTAGAGGAAGCAATGTATGATAGTGAAGTGCCAATTGAGGTGTATACAAACCTAATACAAACAGTGAAAAAACATTTGCCTGCTATGCACCAATATGTAAGCCTTAGAAAGAAGGCGCTAGGAAAAAAAGAGCTTCATATGTATGATTTATACACCCCTTTAGTAAAGGAAAATCAAGCAGAAATTCCGTTTGAAACGGCGAAGGAAATGGTGAAGGAAGGGTTAAAACCTTTAGGAAAGGAATATCTTACTATTTTAGAGGAAGGCTTTTTAAAGGGCTGGATTGATGTGTATGAAAATAAAGGAAAACGAAGCGGGGCATATTCCTGGGGAGCATATGGAACCCATCCATATGTACTCTTAAATTATCAGGATAATTTAAACAGCGTATTTACCTTAGCACATGAAATGGGTCATGCCATTCATTCCTATTATTCTAATGAAACGCAAGAATATGTAAATTCAGGCTATCAAATTTTTGTGGCAGAGGTTGCTTCTACAGTAAATGAGTCCCTACTGATTTCAGATTTGCTCACAAAAGCAAAGACACAAGAGGAAAAAGCCTACCTAATGAATTACTTTTTAGAGCAGGTAAGAGGAACCATTTATCGTCAAACAATGTTTGCGGAATTTGAGCAAATCACTCATGAAAAATTGCAACAGACAGGCAGCTTAACCTGTGAAGAAATTTGTGATATATATTACAAATTGAATCAGGAATATTATGGTAAAGACATAGTAGTTGATAAGGAAATTGCTATGGAATGGGCAAGGATTCCACATTTTTATACGCCGTTTTATGTGTATCAATATGCTACAGGACTTTCTGCTGCCCTTGCTATTTCTAGTGAAATCCTAAGTGGAAAGGAAGGAGCAGTAGAAAGCTATCTAGAATTTTTAAAGGGTGGAGGCAAACAATCACCAATTGACCTATTAAAAGGGGCTGGCGTAGATATGACACAAAAGGAACCAATTGATAAGGCACTAAACAAATTTGGGAAGTATGTGAAAGATTTAGAAGAGGTTTTACATTTATCCTAAGCTATGATAAAATGGTGATATGAGAGAAAATTTGCAGCTTGGGAATGAGTGTAAGACGAATTTGGAACGGAGGTATATATGGTATTAACAGTAAAAGACGGCATGTTTGCCGAAGAAAAACAATATGAATTTTATGATGAAGAGGGAACACTAAAATATTCTGCAAAGGGAGAATTTCCTTCTGAGGGAGAAGGGGTAACTGTTTATAATGAGTTTGACGAATTTATTGGTGAGATTACAAGAAAGCTAGTGAATTTTCGTTCTACCTTTTATTTAGAGGTTCCCCAATATGGGATTTTAACAATTGGTAAGGAATTTACTTATTATGAGAAGCATTTAGCAGTGGAAGGAATTCCACTTTCTATTGAAGGAGATTTCACCTTATATGATTTTACAGTAGTGGCAGACGAGGAAACTGTTATGACCGTTACATGTGGAATGAAAGGTGGCGTTTCCTATGTGAAATTATTTATTGAGGATGAACACTACGCAGATGTTTTAGTGAATTTATTTGTGGTAGTCGATTTAGTCAATCGAGACGGAGACTAGTACGTTAGAATGGAGGATATATACTACAATGGATGAAATTTTTGAAAAGTTAAACGAATGTGGAATTGATACGGAGGATGCCATAGAACGTTTTGTGGGAGATAAGGAGCTTTATTTAAAAATCTTAAAAACCTTTGTAAAGGATCCTAGTTTTCAGTTAGCAGAGGAAAGCTTTAAGGAAAAGAAAGAAGAGGAGTTTTTAGCTCACCTTCATAGCTTGAAGGGTGTAAGTGGCAATCTTGGAATTAGTGTATTATTTGAAAGAACTGCCCTAATGCGTCAGCTTTATAGCGAAGGAAGAAAGCAGGAAGCCAATAATATGATGAGCTTGCTTAGAGAAGAATATGAGGAAGTTGTAGAGGCAATTAAGGAAATTCCATAAAAGTTGAAAGGACACAATAAATGAAACAATTAATCAAAAACGGAATTGTGATTGATCCTAAGAATCACATAGAAGAGCAAATGGATGTGTTAATTGAAGAAGACACCATTGTAAAAGTAGAGAAAAACATTACAGCTTCAGTAGATCAGGTAATTGATGCCACAGGTCAATATGTAATGCCTGGATTTGTAGATTTGCATGTACATTTAAGAGATCCAGGGCTAGAGTATAAGGAAACCATAGAAACAGGAAGCAAGGCAGCAGCTAGAGGTGGTGTTACAACC
>JAFPBJ010000001.1 GCA_017390525.1 Lachnospiraceae bacterium
GGAGGCGAAAAAATGAAGGACAGAATAATTTTACACTGTGACCTTAACAATTTTTTCGCATCCGTTTCTCTGCTTTTTAACCCCACGCTTAAGGATTTTCCCGTTGCGGTTTGCGGCAGCAAGGAGGAAAGGCACGGAATTGTTCTCGCCAAAAACGAGCTTGCAAAATCCTTCGGCGTTAAAACTGCCGAACCGATTTTTGAGGCTATGGCGAAATGTCCCGACCTTATAACCCTGCCCCCTATGATGGATAAATATAAAGAATATTCCGTAGCCTGCCGAGAAATCTTTAAACGCTATACCGATTTAATCGAGCCCTTCGGCATTGATGAAAGCTGGCTTGATGTTACGGGAAGCACTCTGCTTTTCGGCGATGGCGAAACCATTGCAAACCGAATACGAACCGATATAAAAAGAGAGCTTGGTATCACCGCCTCTGTTGGGGTAAGCTTTAACAAGATTTTTGCAAAATTAGGCTCGGATATGAAAAAGCCCGATGCGGTTACAGTCATATCCCGAGAAAATTTTAAAGAAAAGGTGTGGCCATTGCCCGTTAGCGACCTCTTGTTTGTAGGAAAAAGCAGTGCAAAACGGCTCCGAGATTCGGGGATTTTCACTATCGGAGATATTGCCGCTTGTAGTGATACGATGCTTCACCGTCTTTTAGGTAAAAACGGCGATGACATTAGACGCTACGCCTTAGGGGAGGACTGCTCCCCCGTTTGCCGTATGGATGCGGATTATAAACCGAAAAGCATAGGCCGTTCGATTACAAGGGGCAAGGACTTTTGCAGCGAAGAGGAAATCTGGCAGTTATTCTTAGAATTATCTACCGAGATTTCGGATAATCTGCGAAAATATTCCCTTATGGCAGGCAGTGTGCAGATTCATCTGCGAGACACCCTCCTTGCCACAAGGGAAATCAGCCGTCCGCTAAAATTTCCCACCAATTCCGCTATGCTTATCGCCAAAAAGGGAATGGAGATTTTTAGAGAAAATAATATATCCCTTCCTCTCCATTCGGCGGGGATAAGAGCCATAAATCTAAAGGCCGATGATTCATATATCCAACAGGATTTGTTCGGTGAAATCGAAAAGGACGAAAAGCAGGAAAAAATTGAAACCTCGGTTTACGAGGTGCGAAAAAAGTTCGGTATGGATTCCATCAAAAGCGGAACGGTAATTAAATCAGAAGAATAAAAGAGGTTCAGAAGGGAGACACTCCTTAAGGCAGTTGTCTCCCTTTTTCTTTATATAAGATAAAAATGACACTTTCAATTTCTGAAAGTGTCATAGTGTGTTGCATACTTTGAACAATACCTATCTCAAAATATAAAAAATTGACTTATAACGATATTGTGAGACAAATGTTGTTATTATATTTTTAGCTTTTTTTATCAAATTGGGATTTAATTTGTTCATTCACTTTAGCATCCATACCATTTAATAATAATATAAGGTCCTCTTCTTTGATTGAAATTTCTGCAATATCTTCTTTTGGTCCATATTGTGGAAAAAGCACATCCCATTCTCCATTTATGTTTTCTTCTAACCAAATTACTCCTTGCATCCCTTTATGCACACCATATTTCGCATATTTCTCTTTTTCAACAATCACTTCTACGCAATCAAGATACTTCATTATTTTCCTCCAAAGGGTGTATTTAATTGAATATGTCCATTTGGCCTTACCATCCAGCCTGTGATAAAGGAAATCGTTCCGTCCCCATTTTTTCGTGGTAACTCTACTCTAATACTTATTCTTTGTCCATATTCATTTAAAAAGCCTAATTTATAATCTCCGTTTTTGTATTTTTCTAATCCTTGTTTTTCGATTTCTTCTTTTAAGTAGAGCGAATCCTGTATACCATATCCCCAACTTTCCAGCATTTCACTTTTACCGTGCTTGTAAAAATTTTCTGGATCGAATAAATATGGATTAAATTTGGCGTATGGGCATTCAGAAGAACTTTGAGATAATACATCACTATATGAAATGTCATCTAATATGCAGTGACAAAACAGATGATGCGGCCATTGGGGTGTTTTCGTCTTTAAAAACCAACAATTATCAAGTTTGAGACATTCCCCACAATGATTTTCACTCAAATTTCGGTGAACCCATTTTTTCCATTCCGGTGCGTCAGGTGTTTGCTGCCCCCATACACCGGCAGAAAACAGTTCTGTTAAAA
>JAFPBJ010000097.1 GCA_017390525.1 Lachnospiraceae bacterium
ATCGCAGGGTTTTCCCTGCGTACAAGCAAATGAAAACATGCGATTATAGACAGGAGGAAAATGTTATGGAATTGATATTAAAAGCAAAAGACATTCGTGTGGAATTTAAAGGACGCACTTGTTTAGATATAGATGAATTAGAAGTGTATGATTATGACCGTATTGGTTTAGTAGGAGCAAATGGTGCAGGAAAAAGCACGTTACTCAAGGTACTTTTAGGAGAATTAACTCCCCCAGGATGTAAAATGAATCGTCTGGGTGAACTTGCCTATATCCCTCAGTTGGACGAAGTAACTTTGCAGGAGGAGAAAGATTTTGCACTTGTGAGCAAGCTCGGTGTTGAGCAATTAGATATACAGACCATGAGCGGTGGTGAAGAAACAAGACTTAAAATAGCACAGGCCTTATCGGCACAGGTTCATGGTATTTTAGCGGATGAACCTACGAGCCATTTAGACCGTGAAGGAATTGATTTTCTAATTGGACAGCTAAAATATTTTACAGGTGCACTGTTAGTTATTAGCCATGACCGCTATTTTCTTGATGAGGTAGTAGATAAAATATGGGAACTGAAAGATGGCAAAATCACTGAGTATTGGGGAAACTATTCTGATTATCTTCGTCAGAAAGAGGAAGAACGCAAGAGCCAAGCTGCAGAATACGAACAATTTGTTGCGGAACGTGCCCGATTGGAAAGGGCTGCGGAGGAAAAGCGAAAACAGGCTCGTAAAATAGGACAGAAGGCAAAAGGTGCTTCAAAGAAAAAAAGTACTAAAGGCGGAGGGCGTTTAGCTCATCAAAAATCAATAGGAAGTAAGGCAAAAAAGATGCATAATGCCGCTAAATCCTTAGAACATAGGATTGCGGCCTTAGGAAGTGTAGAAGCTCCAGAAGATATTCGTAGGATTCGTTTCAGGCAAAGTAAAGCATTGGAGCTCCACAATCCATATCCTATTGTCGGTAAGGAAATTACTAAAATATTTGGAGATAAGGTACTGTTTGAAAATGCATCTTTTCAAATTCCGCTTGGAGCAAAAGTGGCTCTAACTGGTGGTAATGGAACAGGTAAAACAACGTTAATCCAAATGATCTTAAACTATGAAGATGGAATTTCTATTTCACCTAAGGCAAAAATAGGTTACTTTGCACAAAATGGTTACAAGTACAACAGTAATCAGAAAGTCCTGGAGTTTATGCAGGAGGATTGTGATTACAATGTTTCAGAAATCCGTTCCGTGCTAGCATCAATGGGGTTTACACAAAACGATATTGGAAAAAGTTTATCTGTTTTAAGCGGTGGCGAAATTATGAAATTATTGCTAGCTAAAATGCTTATGGGTAGATATAACATCTTACTAATGGATGAACCCAGCAACTTCCTTGACATACCAAGCTTAGATGCTTTGGAAATACTAATGAAGGAGTATGCCGGAACTATAGTGTTTATCACCCATGACAAACGGCTGCTTGATAATGTGGCTGATGTGATTTATGAAATCAAAGATAAGAAATTAAACTTAGTCCGATAATTAATTTACTTTTCGTATTTGACAGAGCGTAAGTAGGCCAGTGAAAGAGGTTATTGATTTTATCTAAACGTTAAGTAGGTTAGACCTCTAATCAGGGAAAATAAGGCCTTCAAAATGAATTTTGAAGGCCCCCTTTCCATAGAAATATACGCAAAGCATAAGGAACACATGGCAAAAAAGGCGTTTCTCAGCATGGGATATAGCTTTTGATATTGAAAGGAGTGATTCAGTATGATAGATAATATTATTCAATCAGTGACAGAAAAATTATCCTCTTTGCCTTATATAGAAGGCATCGTATTAGGGGGATCCCGTGCAAGAGGTACCCATACAGAGGATTCTGATATAGATATCGGAATTTATTACAATCAAGAATCATTTGACCTGACAGCGATTAACCAAATTGCTACAGAGTTGGATGATGAGAATAGAAACAACCTTGTTGTACCTCCCGGAGCGTGGGGTGATTGGATCAATGGCGGCGGATGGTTAGTTATGAACGGGTATCATGTTGATCTGATTTTACGTGATATAAAACGTGTGGAACAAATAATCAAAGATACGGAGCAAGGAATTGTTACTGCTAATTATCAGACGGGGCATCCCCATGGATATATAAGTGCTATGTATCGAGGAGAATTAGCGATTAGCAAAATACTATATGCTAAGAATGAAAGCTTATACGAATTAAAAAATCAGGCAGAAATTTACCCTGGTGCTCTAAAGAAGAGCTTGATAAACTTTTTTTTATTTGAAGCAGAGTTCTCTTTAATGTTTGTAAAAGCAAATGCGGGAGCAGAGGATAAATATTATATTGCAGGCCATGTTTTTCGTATTGTTTCATGCTTAAATCAAGTACTATTTGCATGCAATAATGCTTATTGCATTAACGAAAAGAAAGCTATAAAACTGCTTGAAACTTTTGAATATAAACCTAAAAAATATGCCGAAATGGTAAATCATATTTTTGAAGTACTCGGTCTTTCACATTTTGAATGCTACGATATGACCGAGAAGCTTTATAAAGAAGTGAAAAAAATTGCAACGGAGATAAATAACTTTTTAAACGAGGGGGAATTCAGATGAAAGAAAACAAATATGATGATAATATATTTTTTCAAAAATACAGTCAAATGAGTCGCTCACAGCAGGGACTAGCCGGTGCAGGAGAATGGGAAACATTGAGAAAGCTGCTGCCGGATTTTAAAGATAAGC
>JAFPBJ010000098.1 GCA_017390525.1 Lachnospiraceae bacterium
GGATAAAAGAAATGATGCATCTTCTAGGAATCCTGTAAACATCATAGAAAAATCTGTGCGAGGAACTATTTCTAATCGCTTAAAAGGGAGTGAGAAAAGCAGTACAGATAAATTAGATGCCAAGGTTGAAGTTCCTAATTTGCAGACTGTGGATAGTGCCTCATTGCCAGTCTCTGATGATACTCTTGTGTTGAATTATACGATAAAATTTTTACCTGGTGCAGAGATACCTTCTGCTTGCAATGAACCTGAACATTTTAGTTTCATAAAAGAAATGGGGCAGAGGTATATTGAAGAATATGGTTACAGGGAATTAGCACGCAGATATGCAATAAATATAGCTAATGGCCGTTTTTTATGGCGCAATCGTGTTGGTGCAGAGCAGATAGAAATTGTTGTAAATGATAATAAATCTAATAAGAGGTGGGTATTTAATGCTTATGATTTTGCATTAAAAGATTTCGATAAGGGTAGTGAGTTGGTGGAAGATTTGTCTTCTTTGATAGCTGATGCTTTAGCAGGGAAGCGTGCTTTTTTGCTGTTGAATGTTGAAGCCTATGTTAAGTTAGGCAAAGGGCAGGAAGTTTATCCGAGTGAAGAGTTAGTTTTGGACAAGGGAAAGAGCAATAAAAGCAAAATTTTGTATGAGAAGAGTGGCATAGCAGCAATGCATTCTCAGAAAATCGGCAATGCTATTCGTACTATTGATACCTGGTATCCGGCGTATGGAGAGGACAATGAAATGCCTATTGCCATAGAGCCGTATGGTGCAGTGACCAATTTGGGAAAAGCGTTCAGAACTCCTAAGGAAGACAAGGATTTTTATACACTTTTTGACAAGTATTCTTCTGGCAATTTATTTGAAAATGAAGAAGATGCTCACTATGTAATGGCTGTTTTGGTACGAGGCGGTGTTTTCGGACAAGCATCCAAGGAGTAGTGTTATCATGGAATATTATCAGGAAGTTACTATTTTGCAAAATGAGGAAATTGCTGAGAACTTTTTAATGGCAAAAGTTTTTATGCAGATACATTTGGCAATAGCTACACAAAAGAATAAGGATGCTGGCAAACGTTATGGTATTACCTTTCCTAAGTATCATGATTTAGGGTTAGGAGATAAAATTCGTATTTTTAGCGATTCCAGGGAGAATGTAGAAGCTTTGAATTTAAAAAGTTATTTGGCTAAATTAAGTGATTATGTGCATCTTATTAAGCCTAGAATCGTACCTAAAGCCAGAGTAAAGGGATATGTTAAATTTGTGAGAGTACATCCAGAAAATAGCCCAGGTTGTTTGGCAAGACGATATGCAAAACGCCATAATGTTTCTTTTGCTGAAGCCATGGATAGGTATGAAGGTATGGAAAAGGTATGTAAAAAACCATATGTAATTCTGAATAGCTTAAGTAATAAGAATAGATTTAGTTTATTTATAGACCGCTGCTATATTGAAAATGATGATGGTGGGGAGTTTAGTTGTTATGGTTTAAGTGAAGGTGGTGTTTTACCAGATTTTTAACTTCCGTAACATGGGTGTTTAGTTCTTTACTGAATTTTTATTTTAATAAGAACTGCAATTTGGGAAAAGCGCAGAATTTCTTGTAAGCTGGCACTACATATGGGTTTTAGTGTAAAATATTGCTGTTAGCCGCCGCACAGGCGGCTTAGAAA
>JAFPBJ010000099.1 GCA_017390525.1 Lachnospiraceae bacterium
CATAATCTCCCATAGATAATAGTACCTTTCCATCCTTTACAGCCATGTCCCAAATGTTTCTTGCATAATATTTCGTTCCATAATGGGCTTCTCCTGGAATTCCAAGGTATTCAGGTGTTACCTCTTGGTTATCAATTTTTGCAAGTAAATTCGTTTCCTCTGCAGTTTGCTCTACCCCTGCAGAAGAGTTTTCTGCCAAGACAGTTGTGGTAAAAGGTGGTGCAACAATGGACGTAGCAACCATAGTTACTGCTAACAAACCAGCTATTTTACGTTTCATATGTTCTTCTTCCTCTCTTTTATTATGTAAGCTTTTTTAGGCATTTGCGAAACGCCCAAAAAACTTATTTTAGTTGTAGAAAATATACAATTCCATAAGCAGATACTTTGTCCCCGTCGCCACTTATGCGTCGTATTTTGACGCATTATGTGGTACAACGAGGGACAACGTAGCGAGAGCGTGCCTGCGTTGGTATGTATATTTTGTACAACTACAGAATACTTAAACTGTGTTTCGCAATTACCTATATAAGCTTTTTCATTTATATGAATAAAGCTATACTTTTCACACTTTTCAAAGTATAACAGTAAATTAACAAAAAGACAACATAATTTGTGTTAGGAGAATATACCAAAATTTATGGTAAACTTCACTATACGATATACAATTTTCTATTCAATTCTACTATCCCAGTTTTCTATAATACTATGAACCGTTTCTTTTACTACAAAGGCATGTAATGGTTTTGTTAAATAGTCATCAATACCAAGCTCACTAATTTTCCGTATGGTTTTTATGTTCCTATCTGCTGTCATAAATACAACAGGTAGGCAATATTTTTCACGAATCATTTGATAAAATTCAATTCCGTCAACATTAGACATCATGAAATCCAAAAGAATCAAATGAATCTCCCGTCCCTCTAATGTATTAAGGGCTTGCTCTTTCGTTTCTGCACCAAACACCCGAAAATCATCTAAATCCGTTAGAATATGTTCCACCAGCTTGATTGTTGAAGCATCATCATCCACCACCAAAATATTTTTCCTTGTTTTTTCTGACTGGCACATACTATAATTCTTGTCTTCATCAATCATTTGCAGCATAATATCTGCTATTTGGGGATCAAACTGCTTGCCTCTTCCATCCTCTATCTCCAAACGAACCTTCTCCTGTGGCAAAGCATCACGATAGCTACGATTACTCGCCATAGCATCGTATGCATCTGCAACACCAATAATTCTAGCAATCTCAGGTATATTTTCCCCCTCTAATCCATTTGGATACCCCTTACCATCATATCGTTCGTGATGATATTTTGCCCCTTGGGCAACTCTTACATCCTCATGAATATCCTTTAGAATGTGAAATCCACTCACTGGATGAACTCGAATCTGGTCAAACTCTTCCTCTGTTAATTTACCTGGTTTGTTGATTACCTCTTCCGAAACCTTTATCTTTCCTACATCATGTAGTAATCCCGCATAATAAATAATCTTTTGTTCCTTTTCTGATTTTCCCATTCGTTTTGCAATGGCAAGAGCATAGTCTGCTACTCTCTGAGAATGGCCACTGGTATAACGATCCTTGGCATCAATGGTATAGGCAAGCGCCCGAATAATATTGGTGTTCATTCGGTTAAGCTGTTCCTTACTCTCTTGCTCCTTTTGTTGATGCTCTAAGATACTCTTTGCAGAAACAGAGCAAAATACCACTATAATGAAAAAGACAATTGCTACTACTGAAATACCAATCCACATCTGCATTCTTACATCATGGAACAACTTGGTATTACTAACCACCATTACCACATACCAATCATCCATTACCTGATTTGAAAAAACAGTACAATGCTCCCCATTGATTTTCATCTCAAAATGGTCTTGCTTATTTTCATAAATCTTTTTCACCATGTATTCTTGTTCTTCATTGGTAGGATATACCTTTCCTTTTTCGCCCTCATCAAAATGAGCAATGACTAATCCTGTATTATCCATCACAAAACCATAACCCATGTCATTCATAGTCATGTCTTTTGTAAGACTCTGCACCTCATTTAAAGCCACATCTAATGACACCACACTTTCCCCGTCATCTAGTAATTGGCTTACTGAAAACATAACTGTATTGGTTTGTGCATCCAAATATGGGGGCACAATGGTGGCTTTCCCCCCTGCTTCCTTTGCTACAATGTACCACTCTCTCTTTGTAGGCTCATAATCCTCTGGGGGAACCCAGCCAATTCCATCTAAATACTCTCCCTTCACAAAGCCATAGACTCCTGTAAAGTTTTCATCTATTTGCTCCGTTTCACGCTGTGCCTCTGCCGTTAAATATTGCAAAATTTCATCTGTAGAAGCACCATGATTCATCATGTGATTTACAGTATCCGCCGTTACCCATAGTACATCCATACTTTTATTTAGATAGCTTTCTAACACAGCAGCTTCACGTTTCATATTACTAACACCCAGCTCATTAATATTAGCCACTGAATTATTGTAAAAAGCGTACATAATATAGCTCACCATAAACACTAGCATCAAAAATATACTTAAAATTGTAAATAAAAATTGTCTTTTGGTTTTATTTTTCATCCTATGTTTCGTCCTTTTTTAACAAAATATACCTTCAGTTATGTGTAGTATATCATATTTTGTATAAAAAAGGGAACATTTTCCTGTTAAATAAAAAGAAGTAAGCCATTTCTGACTTACTTCTTTTTATTTTTGCTATATCTGTTTTAATAGCTCCTCTAGCTGCTTCATATTTTCCACTTGATTCACCTGTCCACGAAGCTTTGCCGCATGGGGATAGCCTTGTAAATACCATGCCACATGCTTTCTCATTTCCCTCATCCCAATATATTCTCCCTTAATCTCTAGCATTAAGGCTCCATGGCGAAGAATAGTTTCTATTACCTCTTGCTTCGTTGGAGGTAATACCTCTTCATGATTTTTTTGATACTGGGAAATTTGTTTAAAAATCCAAGGATTTCCTTTGGCGCTGCGGCCAATCATAACGCTGTCACAGCCTGTGTATTCTCTCATATGAACTGCATCTTGCCAAGAACGAATATCTCCATTTCCAATGACAGGAATCGATACGGCTTCTTTTACCTTTTTTATAATATCTAAATCTGCAGTACCACTATAATAATCCTCTCTACTTCGCCCATGCACAGCTACTGCACTTGCCCCAGCTTCCTGTGCAATATATGCAATCTCCGGAGCATTGGCATTGTCTTTTTCAAAGCCCTTTCTAATTTTTACTGTAACAGGTAGGTTGGTTGCCTTTACCACCGCTTCTACAATTTCTCCTACTAATTTCGGATTTTTCATAAGGGCAGAGCCCTCCCCATTATTTACTATTTTCGGTACAGGACAGCCCATATTAATATCCACAAAATCGAATCCAAACTCTTCCATTTTGCTTGCCATTTCAGCCATAACCTCTGGCTCCGAGCCAAACATTTGCACCCCAATAGGATGCTCCTCTTTTCTAATTTGCAAAAGTGGAATTGTATTTTTATTACCATAATGGAAGCCCTTGGCACTTACCATTTCTGTATAAAGCATATCGCACCCTTGCTCCTTACATAACAAGCGAAAAGGCAGGTCGGTAACTCCTGCCATTGGTGCTAATATGATTTTATTTTTAAAATCCATACTCTGTTTCATTTTGCTTTACCTTTGCTTTTCATAGATAATTCTTAAGCCTTTTAAGGTAAGAATTGGGTCGTATAAATCAATACTATCTGTTTCTTCTGCTATCATACGTCCTAATCCACCTGTCGCTACTACTTTTAGATTACTTAGTTTACTCTCTTCTTTTACCATTTTAATAATATATTCCGTTTGTCCAATTGCTCCATACACAATACCAGCTCTCATACTGCTTACTGCATCCTTACAAAGAATGGTATCTGGCTTTTTAATCTCAATCTCAGTAAGTCTAGCTGCTCCACTCCATAATCCATTGGCAGAGGTACGAATACCAGGAGAAATCACTCCCGCTACAAAATCTCCATTTTCTAAAACCAAATCATGAGTAGTTGCAGTGCCAAAATCAATGACAAGGACTGGTCCACCATATAATTCGTAGGCTCCCACTGCATCTACAATTCTGTCTGCTCCAAGCTCCTTAGGGTTTGCAGTACAAATCTTAATACCTGTTTTAATTCCTGGTCCTACAATCATTGGCTCTAGGTTAATATATTTAATAATTCCATTGGTTAAGGAATGCATAATATTAGGCACGACAGATGCAATAATTACATCTGTTACGTCTGCTACATCCACCTTTATGGTTTGTAACCATTGCCGAATTAAAATTCCATATTCATCAGAGGTTCTAGGAATCTTTGTTGTCATTCTAAAATTCCCTAGCAGGGTCTCTCCTTGAAACACCCCTAGCGTAATATTTGTATTCCCCGCGTCAATTACAATCAGCATATCAATCTCCATTTCTAAGCTTTTACTCTTCTATTTCTTCTCCTAAAAAGAACACCCTATAATAAAGCTCTAAGGCTTCCCAAAGCTGTTTTTGATTTTCTCTTATTTGCTTTATTTTTAGCACACTGCCAATTTCGTCAAATAGTAAATCTCCTTCATCTGCAGTTACCTTAAACTGCAAGGTACCGTCTTCCTCATACTCCAAGGTTAAAATGCCACCGACATCCTCTGTATATAACACACAAGTAATTTGAAGCTCCTTTTTAATCTCTTCTGGAAGACCATTAAAATCCGGATTTAAATAATATTTTTTCTCATATGCGTTTGACCCACATAATACAACATTTTCTTGATACATACTTCACACTTTCCTCCTATGTATATCCATACAAACCTCTTACCGACACTTCACCTGAACAAATCATCTGTTCCTTTTGATTTTGGTCTAGAATGATTAGCTCACCACGTTCATTGATTCCCTTTGCAGTAGCAATGATTTCTTCCTTACTAGAAATCACTCTCACCTCTTTTTCTCGATTGATTAACAGCTCATTGTACTCCTCTATCATGCCTGATAAATCCTCTGTTTCTAAGAATCGCTCATATAGCACCTCAAAGCTTTCTAAACAAGCAGCAATTACATCTGCCCTGTGAATTCGCTCTCTTTTCTCAACAGCTAAAGAGGTAGCAATGGAAGCAATTTCCTCTGGGAATTCAAGATTATTTCCGTTAATACCAATGCCTACAACCACATAATTCACATAATCCACTTCTGTACTAAGCTCCGTTAAAATGCCCGTAAGCTTTTTACCTCTTGAAACAATGTCATTAGGCCATTTAATTTTACAGTCAACATCTAGCACTTCCTTTACTGCTTTTGCTACAGCAAGCCCTGCAACTAACGTAAGCATAGAAGCATTCACTGCCAAAATATTAGGTCTTAAAATAATAGAAAAAGAAATCCCTTCTCCTTTTGGTGTGCACCAAGACTTTCCTCTTCTTCCTTTTCCTCCCTCTTGGCAATCAGCTACTACTACAGTTCCGTTTGCTGCTCCTTCTTCTGCTAATCGTTTTGCCTGAGTATTGGTAGAATTAGTGGTATCAAAGTATACCACCTCTTCTCCAATCCATTTTGCATTTAATAGACTTTTTACCTCTGCCGCAGTTACTAAATCAGGAGATTCCACTAATTTATAGCCTCTATTATTGACTGATTTTATCTCGTAGCCCTCTTCTTTTAGCTGGTTCATAGTTTTCCAAACAGCGGTACGAGATACTCCTAGCTCACTACAAATTGCTTGTCCCGAAACAAACTCTTCTCTATTTCTTAGTAATCTAAGTATCTTATCCTTCACCTTAATCCACGCCCTTTATTCGCCTAAAGTTGCTACCATAACTGCCTTAATGGTATGCATACGGTTTTCCGCTTCGTCAAAAATAACCTCTGCATTATCTTCAAAGACTTCCTCTGTAATTTCATTTCCCTTCACAGCTGGTAAACAATGCATTACTACGGTAGAGTCTTTCTTAGTTAGCTTTACAAGCTCTTTGTTTACTTGATATGGTTTTAGTAAAGCAATACGCTCTGCTGCCTTATCCTCTTCTCCCATAGAGCACCATACATCTGTATATAATGCATCTGCTCCTTCTACTGCATGAATATCATCAGAAACAGTAATGGTTGCTCCTGATTCCTTGGCATATCCTTCACATAGCTCTACTAAGCCTTGCTCTGGCCATAAATCTTTTGGTGCTAAAATAGTAAAATGTACGCCCATTTTAGCGCTTCCAATCATAAGAGAATTAGCCATATTATTTCTTCCGTCACCTACATAAACGAACTTCAAGCCTTCTACCTTACCGAACTGCTCCTTTAATGTAAGAAAATCTGCTAAAATTTGAGTTGGGTGATAGTCGTCAGTTAATCCGTTCCATACAGGCACCCCTGAATATTTGGCTAATTTCTCCACATACTCTTGCTTAAAGCCACGAAACTCAATTCCGTCAAACATTCTACCTAACACTCTTGCAGTATCTTCAATGCTTTCTTTATGTCCTAATTGAATATCGTCCTTTCCTAAATACTCAGGATGACCACCTTCATCAATACATCCAATTGTAAAAGAGCAACGAGTTCTTGTAGAAGGTTTCTCAAAAATCAAAGCAATATTTTTTCCTTTTAAACTATTTCCAGTGATTCCTTTTTTCTTATTTGCTTTTAAGGTTCCCGCTAAATCTAGTAAATATTCAATCTCTTCCTTTGTAAAATCCTTTAAAGTTAAAAAACTTCTTCCCTTTAAATCTACCATCTTTTTATCTATCCTTTCTCTTTTTCTTGCGATGTAGCCAACTTTTTGTATTTTTTTACCATACTACATAATATTTATACTGTCAATAGTGGTGGGTTCTTACTTTGCCCTAGAATTAACATTAAAATAAGCTGCTCTAGCTGCCCTAGCTCTTCCTTTGCTTCCTCCCCCATTCCTTTTTTATTGTACTTTCTAATGATTTCTTGTCTTAGGGAAGTAATGGTATAGGTTTCATATTTTTTTACCCTTAGGGACTTAGCAGCTACCTCAAGCATAGCTACATAAAGATCCTTGTAATTCCACCTTTTATCTAATTTTAGCTGACTGGCTATACTTGGAAGTATCACCTCTAGTAAACCTCGATAAAAGCATTCTATTTGTATGTCTTTATATTCCATACAAAGCTCCTCTTTTACCGCCTCAGTCTGCTCTAACAATGCATTTAAGCACTGATTTTCTGTCATATTATCCTCAATATAATAAATAGAACCAATTAAGCCCTTTATAAATCGAAGGCCATCGAAGTAGCCTGCCTTTAAGTTTCTGTAGCTTTTCTTGGTATTAAAATCCAGTACATTTCCAAGGTGAATACTAGGCTCTATGGTATAAACTGTTACGTCTTCTGGAATTTTCGTTCTTTTTTCTAGCCCTGGTCCAAAAATTCGAATTACAATAATGTCTTTATACCCTTGGTCAATTAGTAAATCAATGGGCACATTATTGGTGGTTCCTCCATCTAGATAATACTTTCCATTTAGCTTTTCTAAACGAAAGGCTGGAAAATATGCACTAGCAAGAAGATAATCCTTCATTTGCCCCTCTGGGATATCCTTTGCAGATAATTTTTCCACCTTGCGGTCTGACAAATTATTGGTGGTAAGCCAAAACTCTATGTCACCATTTCTTATTTTGTCCTCGTCAATGGTGTCTTCAATTAGCTTTTTTAGTGGGGTTACATCAAAGCCTCTATCTTGAATCGTCTTAAATAAAAAAGAGAGCACCCTAGCAGTTGGTACCTCCTTTAATTCTAACTCCATTACCTTCTCCATAATGGTATCATCAATGTCCATAACCTTAGAATAGGAAATATTCTTCCAAAGGCTAATCGCCTTATGAACATCCTGCATACAAATTAGGGCGCCATTTAGTGCCCCCACAGAGGCTCCCGCCACTGCTTTTATTTTTATTTGGTGCTCTAACAGCGCCTTCCACACACCAATCTGATAAGCTCCTTTGGCTCCGCCACCTTCTAGCACAAGCCCATATTCCTTTTCTTTATCAAGTATATTCCTGTTCATTTAACTCCACGCTTTCTTTTCTGCTACCAACGATTAAATATTGACTTACCACAACAAAACCACTGATTCCTAGCATGAAATAATAGGTAATTAATCTCCACAATAACATACAGAAGGATAAAATATGACTAGATAAAAAGGCTCCATAAATAACATAAAATGCTCCCTCTGAGGCTCCTGCATTTCCTGGCGTTGGGATATAGCTTACAACACAATACACAATCACCTGTAAGCATACACTCTTAATGAAGCTAATGTTTTCTGCCCCTAATGCTCGAAACAATAAATAAGGAATGGAAAAATAAATCACCATTTGTAAAATAGTAATCAATGAGGTTTTGAGCCACAAGCCATGAGATGATTTTAATTCTTGTATTGCATGGTCATATTCCCAAATGCCATTGATTATTTTTTCTGCATCTAGCTTCCTAAACAAACGGATTTTCTTTAATCCCTTGCAAATCGCCTTTGTAAGCACCACTAGCCACTTTATGTTATAAATTAATAGCACCACAGGTACCGTTCCAAGCATATTAATAAACACTGCCACAGAAATTACCACAAAATACTGGGGATAGGTTTCTTTTAGCATATTAAAATTAAGCAAATAGGAGAGCAAAATCATAATAGGAACTATGATTTGATAAATTAAACATTTTTGCATGGTAATAGAGGTACCCTTTGCAATTGGAATCTGATATTGACTTCTCATTGTATAGATTTGAAAAGGCTGTCCTCCTGAAGCAAAAGGAGTAACTAAACTATAATATTGTCCTACAAATGCCACATAAACTGCCTGCAAAAAAGTAATATTTTGTTTTAAATAATCGGCACTAAGCTTAATTACCATACCATTAAAAATTACATATAAAAGCATTGCCACAATGGCACACCATACATAAGTAAAATTCGTATTTCTCATTAACTTTGGAAATTGATCAATGTCATCATTGTTTACAAATATCCCAATGGTAACTAAGGTACAAACTGCTAAAATAATTCCGTTAATCCATTTTTCCTTCTTGCTCATTACGCTTTCCCCTTTTTCTCTCCATATCGGTCAAGTAAATTGTCCCTTGCAAACCAAATATCAACTGGCACTCTATTTTCTACTTTTTTATTTTTTTCTCCATAGGCATAACGAATTAAATTTTCCCAAAGGCTTACCTGCTTCGTCGTTTCTTTCGCTTCCATAGTTTCAAAGCCATAACGAGTTGTAATGGCAGATAGCAAGGTATTTCCATAAATCGCCTTTACTGATTGATACTTTTCCTCCTGAAGCAAAATAGCAAAAGCTTCCATCATTTCCTTCATGGCAACTACAATTTGCTTTACAGAGTTTACCTGTTTCATTCTTTGATTATTCATATGAAGCTCAAGAATTCTATCACCTTTTTTTACTATAATGTCATTTTCTAAGGTAACCTCCTCACCTTGATAGGTGGTATCCTGAATGTAAAAATAATCATTCTTACAGTGAGGCAGTAAAATGCAATGATTTTTCCAGTGAAAAATACAATCTGATAACCAAATAATTCCTTTTAATATAAAACGCATAAATTCTCCTTTATAGCCCTTCCTCTAGGGTGACAAACTGATAGCCTTGATCAAGTAGCGCAGGAATCAGACCATCTAGTGCCTCAATGGTTCTATTTGGTGCACCTTCGGCTCCACCACTATCGTGAAGTACGATAATCGAACCGTCCTCTACCCGACTTAATACCTCTTGTTCAATGCCTTTCGCCGTTTGATTCTTTCTCCAGTCAAAGGCTTCAATATTCCATAAAACTACCTTTAAGCCATGCTTTTTGGCTTGATATAATGTAAATAAATTAAAGGTACCCCAAGGCGGTCTCATATAGCGAAAGGTAACATTTTCGGCTTGAAGTGCTGCCTCACCCCTAGAAATCTCTGTTAAGGTTTTCTTTGGCAGTAGCTCCCAAGCACTTTCATGCTGATAGGAATGAAAGCCAATTTCGTGTCCTTCCTCCTTCATACGATGAAGAATGGATAAATTTTTATTGGCATTTTTTATTACAATAAAAAAGGTTGCCTTTACATCATATTTTTTTAAAATATCTAGCACACGATTGGTATATGCAGCATTAGGCCCATCATCAAAGGTTAAGGCAATTTGATGATTTCCTGGCTTCAGCTTATGATACACATTTTTCGAAAGATTTCTTGCGTAAAGGTTAGGAAGTGCACAATATACTAAAAACAACGCTGCTATGATTGACAGTGTAATAATGAATCCTTTTATCATGACTCACACCATTCCTTTATCTTTTCTACAAGTAAAAGGGGATTAATTTCTTGCCCAAACTTTTCCATATTTTCTTTATATACCTTTGGTATATCTTCATTTAATACCATTCTTCGAATCATTTTCTTAAGCTCCTGATTATCATTTGCCACACAGCCTAATTTATGCTTTTCGATATATTTGGCATTTTCCACCTCTTGCCCTAGCTTTGGTGTAATGAGTACAAAGGGTACCTTTAGTATTAATGCTTCAAACAATGTAATGCCGCCTGGCTTACCCACAATAAACTCGCTTCGTCTCATTAAAGGCTCAATAAAATCTACATAGCCTAGTACGGTCATATTTTTTATGTCTAATTTTTCCTGTAGCTTTTCTCTTAGCTTGGCATTTTTTCCTGTAATGACTACAATATATACATCTGGCAGTCTAGCAATCCATTGATAAAAGGATAAATTCGTTGGTAATAATCCAAGTCCTCCCCCTAGTAGGGTAATCACCTTTTTATCCTCTGGTATTTCTGGAAGGTATTTTTTGATGTTGTTTCTTTCATTAGGAATAGAATAGTAGAATTTTTTCCTAAGTGGGATTCCTGTTACTAAAATTTTACTGCTTTCTACCTCTTCCTCTATCATTTCCTGCTTAATCTGTGGAGTGGCTACACAGTAGTAGTCTGTTCCTTCATAAATCCATTCCTTAGTTGCTACAATATCTGTAATGACAGAAACAAAACGAATTTCCTCTACGTTACTTTTATAATTCGAAAGATAGCCACTACATACTGGGAAAGTAGAAATCACAAGCTGTGGCTTTTTTCGTTGTAGTAGCTCTTCTAAATTCTTACGAATAGAAAGGTCTAGGGTATCTAGTCTTTTTACTCCACTAATCTTTTCCTTTGCATAATAATAGCAATTAAAGACTGGACTTGCCAATTTAATTAACGACTGATAGCCCTTATACATATGCTTATATCGTTTGGGAGCCATTTTCTCAAAGAAATCAATAATTTCTACTTTTTGTCTTGGCATATGCTCCTTTAGCTGTTCTTTAATGGCATTGGCTACAGACATATGTCCATTTCCATACGAGGCTGTAAAAATAATAATTGGTTGATTGGAATTCACCCTTACACCTTCCTTCCTTTATTCCTGCTCATTGTAAGACTGAATGAGCTGAATACAAAGTGAAATTGTATTGTCAATAGAATAGTTGGCAGTCATTTTTTCAATATTTGCTCGCATATATTCTAAAATTCCTGGCTGATTTAATAAGGTCTTAATCACTGCTACGGTGTCCTTGGTTTCTGTTTTGATTGCAACGCCTGCTCTAGACATAATTTCTGTATTTTCCTCTTCCTGCCCTGGAATGTAGTAAGGAATAATCATAGGAACCTTCATATTGAGAGCCTCTGTTACTGTAAGTCCTCCTGGCTTTGTTACAATCACATCTGCTGCTGCCATTAGCTTATTAATGTTTTGTACAAAACCATATACCTCTAACTCACATTCCCCTTCATATTGTTCCTTTATTTCCGTTAGGCTTTCTTTTAAATTCTCATTAGAGGCACACACTGCCATAATTTTAATGGGCTGATTGATTTTTAGAAGCTGCTTAAAGGCTTTCTTCATTCCACGAACACCCATACTTCCTCCCATAATGAGAACTGTAAATTTATCAGACTGTTTCACATATTTTACATTGGTAAAATCTCTTCTAATAGGGATTCCATACACATAAATCTTAGCCTCATCAATGCCTCGCTCTGTAAGGTTTGCCTTTGTATGCTCGCAACCAACAATATATCCATCTACATGGTCACAAAAGTATGCCTGATGGGCCTGAAAATCTGTAATAACAGATAAGAATTTTGATTTAATAATTCCCTCTTCTATTAAATCAGAAATTGGTTTTACCAAAAGAGGATGAGTCGTAATAATTAGTGCTGGTTCATAGGTTTCTATAATTTCTAGCATGGTTTTATCCATAAGCTCTACTAGCACTCGATTCATAGTGTTATCTAGTCGCTCTAAATTACTAATTTTATATAATCCACTGTACACAAAAGGAATCTTCGTTGCAAGTACCCGATATCCATCGTCCACCATTTTCCCAAGCTGTTCACTTTTTTCTTTAATCGGCTCCATGACGCAAACCTGATAGCCTTCCTTTTTTAGCTCTACTCGAAGGCTCTCAGCCACTGCGTTGTGCCCCTGTCCTGTAGACGCAGTAAATATTAATACTTTTTTATTCCAATTTTGTTCCAACCTTGCACCTTCTTTATTTCATCATATCTTTTTTTAACACCGCTTTTGAAGCCTGTAATAGCTTCTTTGCTCTTTCACTGTTTGCCTTTATTTTATCTTTGGATAGCTTATCATATCCCCCAAAGGAAACCACACTGTTATAGCTATGTTTCTTTGTACCTTGCATAGCATTTTGCTTATTGCCATCAAGAGGGATACAGCGCCCTGAAGAAAAGCCTCCATCACGTCCAATTTGATACAAGTAGTCCTCTCCATAATAAGAGCCCTCTAATAAATATGCCACAGACGCCACATAGCCTTCTGTTGCGTTAGATAAATCCTTTCCAAAAATATATGGATTGGTAAGCTTTACTCCCATTATATTTGCAATGGTTGGAAAAAAGTCTACTTGCCCTCCAACTGTTTCTATTTTCTCACAAATACCCGAATTTGGCAAATGTATTATAAGCGGAATATGAAGCATTTCATTGTAGTCATATTCATATCCTAAAAAGTCTGATACACTTTGATTAACCTCTTTCATTTGGGCATTTAAACCATGATGGTCTCCATAAAAAGCAATCACTGTATCTTCATATAGGCCTTTTTCCTTTAGCTCCTCTATTAGCACTCCAATTGCTTCATCCGTATAGCGAATGGATTGCAAATAATGACCAAACATGGTACCTTTATCCTCTTCCTTAAGCTCTAAATTAGTAAGAGAATCATCAAGTATGTAAGGTGTATGATTGGTTAAGGTAATCATAAAGGAAAAGGTAGGCTGCTTCTTCGTAGCCAGAATTTCCACTGCCTGCTTAAACATTTCCTTATCTGTTAAACCAAACCCAGATTTTTCTGTCATTTTTAGCTTTTCTTCACTATAGAAGGTTTCAAAGCCTTGATTTACATAGGCATTACTTCGATTCCAAAAGTCCTTTTTATAGCCGTGAAACACCATAGTTTCATACCCTTCTGCCTGCATATGCCAAGGTAGCCCATTAAAGGTGTTGTCTACAAATAAACGATAGCTTTCCCCTTCAATCACTGGATAAAGACTATTCATACTGGTAAATTCCGCATCCGCTGTATTTCCTTTTCCAATACCTTGATAATAATTGCTATAGTAAATAGAATCCTTTTGCAATAGCTGGTTTAGATTAGGAGTAATCACCTGACCGTTGTACTTTTTCCCTATTGGGAAATTCTGAAAGGATTCCATTTGTACTACAATCAGATTTTTTCCTTTTCCAATGCCTTTGTATAAGCTACCTTCAGTTTTTGGCACCTGCTCATTGATTACGGTAAGCACTTCCTCCTTAGACATATTTTTTTCATAAATTAAACTGCAAAGATTTTTTTGTAAATCCTTTGTATGATAAGTAAAATATTCTACATGGTTAAGACGTGATAATGCTTCTAAACCAAAGGGATTGATGCCTATAACCACTACTAAAAGCAGGGCAAGCACTTGAGGGAAAATTGGTTTCTTTTTTCTTCTTTTAATTCTAGCATATTCCTTTGCCCCTTTGATAAAATATGCAATTACAAAAGGAACATCCACTAGTAAAAGGACACTAATAGGGACGGAAATGGATTGAGACACTTCAACCTCATCATTGGTGACAAACAAGCTTTCTAACTGGAAAATTTGATTTACAGAGGTAAATTGCGAAAAATAATCATAATAAAGGGCATCTGCAAACATAAAGCCTGTAATCACAATATAAATCAAGGAAAAGGCTATCACAGTTCCCTTGGTATATTTTCTCTTCAATAAATGAAATAATAAGCATAATACACCTAGAGATATTGCTACTGCTAGAACCAGCTCCACTCCTTGTACCTTAACTAGGTAATAAAAAAATATCAATTTTGCAATCCAAATTGGAACTACCATATAATGACTTGTAAAAATAGCTTTTATTTGCTCCATTGCACCATTCCATCCTCTTTGTTTTTTCTTATTTTTTTTAGTATATCAATCTATTCTTACTACCCACTAACTTAATTCTTACATTTCTCTTAATTATTCCCGTAAATCATCTTGGTTTAATTTTGCTTTTGGTTAAATGCAATTTCTTCCTCCATGGCTTCCTTTACATCCTTTTTAAATTGCTTCCAAGCATCCTTATGGTCTACAAAATACTTGGGGCATTCTTTTTTTGTCACATCATAGTGACGAATAATATCCTTTGGTTCTAAATTATATACGTTACACAAATGTGCTGCAAGCTTTACTGTGGACTCATATGTAAATACGTTAAATTCTCCTGTATCGTCAGGATGACAGCACTCAATAGAAATGGTGTCATCATTTCTAGAATTAGAAGCATAAGCAATTTCTCTAAGGGGAATGCACTGTATAATTTCTCCTTCTAAGCCTACAATGAAATGACTGCTGGCATAACGATTTTTTGTATCCTTTAAAAGCTCGAAGTAATCTCGATTTGCTTGTGCCGAAGAGCCTGGGTTACATACATAATGAATCACAATCCCATTTACTTCACTTAATTTCTCTCCTGGTCTTGAGTATTCATTTTTTGTAAGAAACTGCCTATCAATGTCAATCCATTTTGGCTCTTCTTCTTTTTTCGGTTCTACATCCTTTTGCATGGCTACTATATTAAGAGTAACAATCATAGCAAGCAATATTCCTAGTAATACACATGCACCAATTGTTAATATCATTTTTAATGTACTTTGTTTCATTTGTAAACTTGCATCCCCTTTTTATTTGAAGTTTAAGTGACGCCAGAAGATAAATACAAACCTTTTAAAGCCTTTTAGCCTACTAAGTGCTGCCGCTGAAAGGTGACATAAATATGTTTTTCCAACCATAACCTCTTCCTTTGTTAAGGTATGGGGACTAAATCTTGCCTTTAATGCTAGCTGATAAAAATCTTCATACTCTACCGTAGCAATCAATAGATTTTTTCTTAATTCCTCTTGTTCCTCTAAGGAGCTTCCTCCCATAAACTTAAGAATTTCTTCTTGCATTTTATAATAGTATAGCATCACTTTGTTATTTTCCTTTGTTTCCATTTTTCTTCGTTTTCCCATACCATACATATATCTAATTGGCAGGAAGGAAACAAGAAGGATAAACAATGCTGCAACTACAATCACTACTAGCTTACCTAAATGATTTGGAGTGTTATTTTCCTGATTGCTCGTATCCTTTTTTGGAGTAGCCAAAGGCTTCTCTTTCTCACTAGTACTAGCGCCACCTTGTTCTGTTTTCTTACTTGGCTTATTGGTAGCCTGCTTTTCTTCTTTCTTTTCAGTATTTTCTTGCTTCTTCGTTGTTGTGGCTTCCTTTTGGGCTGCTTCATCAGCCAGCTGTGCTGCACTACTTCCACCCTTTGTTACCTCAATAGGAATCCATCCAATGCCCTTTAAGTAAATTTCTACCCAAGCGTGAGCATTTTGGTCTGTAATCTCCATTGTAACTGTTCCATCTTTGTTTTTCTGACTATTTTGAAAATTTTCCTTGGTGATGACATAGCCCTCTACATATCTAGAGGGAATATTCACTGCACGAAACATGAGAGTCGCTGCGGATGCAAAGTAGGTACAATAGCCTTTTTTACTTTCATAAAGAAAATAATTTACAAAATCCTTCCCCTTTGGAAGCTTGCCTGGGGATAGGGTATATTCATAATAGGCTTCAAAATAATCCTGCAAAAATTCTGCATATTCCATATCACTAGAGGTTTCCGCCTTAAGCTTTTTGGCATCTTCTATTAGCTGCTCATAAGTTCCTTCAGGAAGAGTGGTATAATATTTTTGTATATACTCCTCATAAAGGTCCCTTGCATAATTGTAGCCATACATTCCAGAAGTGGAGGGCATTAAATCCTCCTCATTCCTTAAGGTAACTGACTTCCAATCAATGATTCTACTATCATAGCAATAGGTAAATTCATATTCTCTTTTCTGATTCTTATTTTCCATATATAAATCTTGATAACAAAAAGAATCCATAGTAGCATCATGCTTCGCACCATAAGGCTGATACATATAGGCTGCATTGGCACCCTCCACCTGAACCTTAAGCTTCTTATCTCCCACAATAGCGAAAATAGGATTACTTTTTCTTTCTTTGATAAATGTATCCGCAAGCTGATTCAAAGGATAGAATTTGGTTTCATCAAAAAAAGCATCATATCGTTGCCATTGATTCTCATCATTATAATTATTCCATTCATTTCCTTCATAATCCGCAGCCACAAAGCCCTTTAAATAAACAGTATCTGCCACATTAGGACAGGTAACAACAAGAGCTGTTTTTCCACTAAAATTAATCTTGTCTACATTTCCAAGCTTTCCTTCTCCAAGCCCACCATTGGCAGTAGATGAGGCGCCTGTCAAATGACTGCCAAATCTAGAAAACAAAGGATTGGTTCCATTATCAGTAAGCTCTTGTCTTAGCTTTGCAAACTTTGGACTTTTATCATAGCTAGACTTGGGTATTACCACAGCAATTACCACCATTGCCACTAGTGAAATTGCTAACAAGGCAAAGCCCATATAGGTTCCACTGTAATCCTCCTCAGCTTGACTTCTTGGAAGCTCAAGAGCAAATAAGGTACACCAACAAGCAATTAAAATTCCATACCAAATGTAGCTAGGAAGAACACCATAGTATATTCCAATCTCTAACAATGGTAACGTTACACACACTACAATTAATAAATTTCTTACTAATACGATTCCAATAGAAAGCAAATACACAATAGCGATGCTGGCAACACACATAAAAATAGTAATATCACTTTCACTTCTTACATTGTAGGCTAGCTGTAGCTCTGGAATAGAAACAGC
>JAFPBJ010000100.1 GCA_017390525.1 Lachnospiraceae bacterium
AAAAACCCATAGTAAGATTACCTTAGTCGTACGAAAAGAGGAAGACGGAATTAAACGATACGTTCATTTAGGAACAGGAAACTATAACGACATTACTGCAAGATTATATACGGATCTTGGACTTCTTACTGCTCATAATGCCATTGGTGAGGATGCTACTGCTGTCTTTAACATGTTATCTGGTTATTCAGAGCCACCAAGCTGGAATAGACTAGCAGTTGCTCCAATTTGGTTAAGAGATACCTTCCTTCGTTTAATCCAAAGGGAAGTGGACAATGTAAAGGAAGGAAAGGAAGGTAGAATTGTAGCAAAAATGAACAGTCTTTGCGATCCCAAAATTATGCTAGCCTTATACGAAGCATCTTCGGCAGGAGTGAAAATTGATTTAATTGTACGTGGAATTTGCTGTCTAAAGGCAGGGGTAAAGGGTGTCAGCGAGAATATTACCGTTCGTTCTATTGTAGGTAATTTCCTAGAGCACAGTAGAATTTTTTATTTCTACAACGATGGCTCAGAGGAGGTATATATGGGAAGCGCAGACTGGATGCCAAGAAACCTTGATAAGCGTGTAGAAATCCTATTCCCAGTAGAAAATCAAGAGCTAAAGGAAAAGGTAATTCATATCCTATTTACTCAGCTAAATGATACAGTAAAGGCGCATATTATGCAGCCAGACGGTAGCTATACAAAGGTAAGCAGAAGAGGAAAGCCTTACATGGATTCTCAAAGCTATTTTTGCCAAGAAGCAATGAAAAAAGAAAAATCAAAAGAAAGCATAGACAAAAGGGTGTTTGAACCTATTATGGGAGAGGAAGATTAGTTAGCGATATTAAGGATTCTAAGGGAAATAAATTGACTTTGTTTGCGGTACCTGTTAGTGAAGGGAAATTTGATGGCTTTCGTAAAAAATAAGAAGAGGAAAAGCCTCTTCTTATTTTTTAGTTTAATGTAAACTGTTCTACAATATTTTTTAGTACATCAATTTTTTGTTTACTGTCTTCCACAGCGGAAGTATTTTGATTGGTGATGACACCCATATCTGAGGTTTTTTCAGCAATGTCATTAACACCAATGCTTGCTTCATTCATGGTTGTTCCAATATCTGCAATTGCATGGTTAATCTGAGAAATTTTCTCTGATAAAGTAAGAATTGCTTGGTTAATATGATTCATACTTCCTTCAATTACAGTGGCATCTTCCTTGTATTGTTCTCCAACCTTGCTAAAATCTTCGTAATCCTTTAATACTTGCTTGCCTACAAACTCCATAGAGGTATCAAGACATTTTGACATATTCGTCACAGCCTCATGTACTTCGTGTACAATGGCATTAATATCAGAAACGGTTTGAGCAGTTTGATTTGCAAGGGTGCTAATTTCTGATGCAACCACTGCAAAGCCTCTTCCTGCTTCTCCAGCTCTAGCAGCCTCAATAGAAGCATTTAGTGCAAGAAGTCCTGTTTGCTCTGATATTTCTGCAATGGCATCGGTAAGAGTATTAATCTTTTCAACCGCCTTCGATTTTTCTAAAGCAAGTCTTGCTTCTTCTTTTACTTTGCTATAAATGTCCTTTGTCTTCTTAGAAGAAACTTCTGTAGATTCTTCTAATTGGATGGCACGTTCCATAATTTCTTTTGATAAATTCTTTCCTTCGTTAGAAAGGTCTTTAATCTTAGAAGCATTTTCGCTTACGCTACCAATGGTTTCACGCATATTTTCAGTGGTTGCATTGGTTTCCTCCATGCCTGCTGCTAATTCCTCAGTAAGCGATGCGTTATTCTCAGCCATTTCATTTACTTTATCTGAGGATTCTTGAAGAAGAGTAATGTTGTCGGAAAGCTGTGTGCAGGAATGTTCAATATCGCCTACTACACCACGCAATTTTTCACGCATTAAGCTAATTCCTCTTGCCATATCTCCCGTTTCGTCTTTAATCTTTGTAAGTTTTTCGCCACCTTCTGTATGAGTAAAGTTAAAGTCAGCAGTATTGCTAATAATAGTAGTTAATTTCTTAATTGGGTTCGAGATTTTTCTACTAATGAATAAGCCATAACCGATTGCCAAGATTAAGCATATAATAGTTACAATAAAAATTAAACTAGAAAGGCGTCTGCCAGATTGTATAATTTCTTTATATGGTACTGTCATAACATATTTCATACCATTATCAAGATTACAATACACTACGGTTTCTTTTCCAAGATGGGTTACTACACCTTCCTTGTCATCGTTTTGTAATAGCTTGGCAACGTCCTTGTTTACTTCATTTAAATCTGTGCCTGTTTCGTAATTCTTATGGTACATAATCTGATTTTGGCTATTTACAAGATAAGCATATCCAGAATCGTATACCTTTGCATTAGAAACCTGTTCAATAATGGTGTTAAAATCAATATCCATTCCCACAATACCTACAGATACGCTATCCTTAAAAATAGGTACAACATATGAAATTAGATATTGACCAGTGTTGGCATTTTGGTATGGATCCATCCAAATAGGCTTAGCAGCTTGAACAGGAATGTAATACCAACCAACGTGAGCCGAATCTGAAGGATCATACATACTAAAGTCTGTCGGGGTTAAAAATTCGAAGCTAGAACCTGCTTTGGTAATAAATAATCCTGAGGTAGGATTGGTAAATTCAGGGTTGTAGCGAACATAACTAGATATAGCACCTGTGGTATGAAGTGTACTGTTAATGGTAGGAACACTAAGCTGAGAAGTGCATTTTTTTTCGTACTCCTCACTGGTTTTAAATTGGTTAAAATCTGCAATAGAATCAAGGGTAATGGCACTTAGTGTATCCACAGATTGTTCAATTTGTTGGATGGTACTGTTGATTTTGTCGGCTTCTTTCATACTCGTAAGCTTAAGGGTATCGTTGGCATCCTCTAATAACATATTCTTAGAGGATACAATACTAATTCCTCCTAGAAGAAAGGAAACTGTTAATTCGATCAGAATTACCGCCGCTAGTATCTTGCTTTGAATGGTTTGTTTTTTTAATTTCATATCATCCCTCCTAATTTTAAAATAGCCTATTAAGATAGTTGCACTTGGCTATATTAACATAATGTTGGGGTTAAAAGGTATTTTGCCCCCAACTGATACCACGAATTGCTCCGTTGCAAAGCAACTCCCACCCTAGTATCATTAACATTATTTTAACACAAATTAGGGAAAATGTACAGAAAAATAACAAAATATCGACTTCTTTTGTGTTTATTTTCTAATTTTCTTGTAATAAAATACAGCTAATTGGGTGCGGTCTCTTAGAGATAATTTATCAAGAATGCTGCTTAAGTAATTTCTTACGGTGCCTTCACTTAAGAATAGCTTAGTGGCAATTTCTTTGTTGCTTAGGCCGTCTGCCACTAATTCAATTAGCTCCATTTCCTTGTCTGTAATGTCGTAATTTTCTTGTGGAAAAGCAGAAGGGGAGGAAAGGGCACTAGATAATTTTCCTACAATTTCACTTTCAAATACGCTTTGACCATTCATAACCGCCTTAAGGGCAGGTAAAAGGCTTTCGAAATCCTGCTTTAGAATATAGCCCTTTGCTCCCAAACTAAGGGCTTTGGCAATATATTCGTCGTCTGCAAAGGTGGTCAAAAATAAAATTTTTGCGTCAGGAAATTTTTCTAAAATCACTTGAGCAGCGGCAAGACCTGTCATTTCCTCCATACGAATGTCCATTAAAAGCACATCAGGTTGGTGCCTTTCATAAAGGACAACGGCTTCTTTTCCATTTTTACCGATTTCTAGTACGGTTACCTCTCCTGATACCTCTAAAATGGTTTTTAAGGATAGGGAAACTAAATTATCATCATCTACAATTAACAGTCTCATTTTTTAGATTCTCCTTTTTGTTTTTGAATTGTTACAAAGATACGAAAACCATTGGTGGTTTGAATTGAAAGATGCCCCTTTAGTGCACTGGCGCGTTCCTTCATATTAGAAAGTCCCATACCGTCTTCATTTACTGAGGCAACCACACCATTATCTTCTATAATCAGCTGATAAAAATTAGGATGTTCTCGAACAATCATTGTTATTTTCGTACCATTACTATGCTTTTGGATATTTGCAAGAGCCTCCTTGGCAATGCCCATAAAGCAATATTTTATAGCATTAGAGGGGGTGCCTTCTAGGTCATAGGTAAAGGTTACCTCGTAATTTTTATAATCCTTAAGCATTGTGGTAAGAGCAGCTTCTAGGTTAAGAGCATCATCTCGTAAATCATGTACCGAGGTACGAATGGAGTTCATGGCACTAGTTAAGGTGTCCTTCATGGAAACGAGAGGCTCTTTTAGCTTTTCGTCCTGATTAATTGCTAGCAGTGCACCAGCCTGCAACAAGCAACGGGAAAGTAAATGTCCTACATTATCGTGAATATCTCTGGCAATTCTTGTTCGTTCCTTTAGGGTAGCGACATGAATTTCGTAGTCTTGTTCCTTAATTAGCTCTCGATTTTTTTCCTGCAATAACAGATTATGCTCCATAGAAGAGTCTCGTAGTAGCTTGTAGCGTTTTACTAGGTCGCTGAGCTTTCTGGTTTTGTATTTTAAATAGCAAGCTAAAAGGATTAACATCACATAAAAAAGTAGGTAAAGGTAACCCTTAGAACTATTTGTTACGATTCCAAGGAACATAACAGTTCCCCATAGATACCAATCATTTTCGTAAAATAGCTGATATACAATGAGAGGTAGATAAAAAGCAAGGGGAGGAAAAGAAAGGCTTCCTATAAAAAGCAAACCTAGGGATGTTGCTTCCGTACATAGTGCTGGCTTTTTTAGGGAGCGCAAAGGTAGCATATCTAGGTTTACATAAGAGCATATGCTAAAGCAAATTAATACAAGCAAAAGGGAGAGTACATGGAAGGTGCTTAAGGGGGAGTCAAAAAATAAGGAGAATAAAAAACAGCCGATTAACAAAATTAGTTGGTCAAGTAGCAGATTCATTTGTAGTTTCCTCCTTTTTGTATATTTTGTTCAACAAATAAGTTTTTTGGGGCGTTTCGCATATGTTTATTGCATCTTAAAATTCATTATAAAAGAAAAAATGACATTTGTCACATCCTTTTGTGACAGGGGACACTGATATTTTATTTCCTTTTTTGATAGGATGATACCAAGAGGAAAAAAGTCATATGTTTCATGCTTGCATGAAAATGTATGACTTTAGGATTGCAAGAGCACGAAGTGCGTAGCAATCCGTAGGTATCAATTCATATGAAATATAACAATCATGAAAGGAAGATATAACATGGGAGAAAAAGTGTTAGAAATTGAAAACTTAGTAAAGAGATACCAAGAGCTAGTAGCGCTAGACCATTTAAATTTATCAATAGAAAAAGGAGAAGTATTTGGACTACTTGGTCCCAACGGATGTGGAAAGACCACAGCCATTAGCTGTATTTTAGCCTTGCTTACCTTTGATAAAGGAAGCGTTAAGGTATTTGGAAAGGAAATCCAGCCAGATAGCTATGATATTAAAAAGCAAATCGGTGTGGTACTACAAAATGTGGCAGTATTTGATGAGCTAACAGTACAGGAAAACATTGATTATTTTTGTGGACTTTATATTAAGGATAAGGCAACAAGAAAGCAATATGTAGAAGAAGCCATAGAATTTTCTGGCCTAGAGCAATTTAGAAAATTTTATCCGAAAAAATTATCAGGAGGTTTGCTTCGAAGATTAAATATTGCTTGTGGAATTGCCCATAAGCCAAAGCTAATCATTCTTGATGAGCCAACAGTAGCAGTTGACCCACAAAGTAGAAATAAAATTCTAGAAGGAATTGAGCGTTTAAACAGAGAAGGAGCAACTGTCATTTATACCTCTCATTATATGGAAGAGGTAGAGCAAATTTGTAGCCGTATTGCTATTTTAGACCATGGTCACTGTATTGCTAGTGGAACCAAAGAGGAGCTAAAGGCAATGATTAAAACAGGAGAAAAAATCCATGTGGAAGCAACTGGGGTAACTAAGGAGCAATTAGAGCAAATCAAAGCCCTTTCCCATGTATATCAGGTGGAGTATCAAAATGACAGATTAGATATTAAATGTAATGGAGGAAAACACAATTTAGTTCAGGTGCTAGACTTGTTACAGAAGCAGGAGATTAACTTTGGAAGAGTGTATTCAGAGCTACCAACCTTAAATGATGTATTCCTTGAAATTACAGGAACAGAACTTAGAGATTCAGTAGAAGGATAGGAGGCAAAAAGCCATGTTTGGAAGAATTTATAAATATAGTTTTCTTCAATGTGTTAGAGATAGATATGTGTTTTTTTGGTGTCTATTGTTTCCTATTATATTAGGAACGTTATTTAAAGTAAGCTTTGGAGATGTAAATGAAAAGGAAATGACCTTTCATCAAATTTCTGTGGCATACCTAGAAGGAGAAGGTGCCAGGATGGAATTTAAGGAGCTGCTTACACAGCTAGAGAAAGAAGAAAAGCTTGTTAAAATCATAGAGGTAAAGGATGAACAAGAAGCAAAGAAGCTTCTAAAAGAGGAAGAGATAACTGGAATTTATAAAAATGATACAGAGATTTCTCTTATGGTAAAAGAGGAAAGCATTGCAACGAGTATCCTAAAAAGTATTGAAGACCAATATAATCAAACCATGGAGGCCTTTCAAAATATTGCCATGAGTCATCCTGATAAAATAGAGCTTGCTAGCAAGGTAGCCAGTGGCACTAGAAGCTTTTTAAAGGAGAGTAATATTACTGAGGGTAAAATGGATATGTATACCAACTATTTCTATGCTTTAATTGCTATGAATTGCTTGTATGGATGCTTTGTAGGACTTACAATCTCTAAGAATTTTAAAGCAAACTTATCTGATATTGCAGCTAGAATTTTAGCTGCTAGCACGAATCGTTTTGTAGTATTGTTAGCAGATGTAGCAGCAAAAATTTCTGCCCAAACGCTATGTACTATCATTGGCGCTTGTTATTTAAAATATGTACTAAAGGTAGACATAGGAGATAAATATATAGGAATGTTTGTCATTATTTTACTTGGATGTTCTATCGGTGTAATGCTAGGAGCCTTTATGGGAGCAATTGGCAAGCTAGATGAAGGCGTAAGACAGGGAATGGCAGCTGGTGTTAGTATGTTTAGCTGCTTTTTATCAGGACTTATGGCAGGAGATATGTACCAAATTATAGAGCAACACGCACCAATTGTAAATCGAATTAATCCAGCATCCTTGGTAGTTAATTCCTTTTACAGTCTAAACATTTATGAAAATAATACGAAGTATTTCCAGAGTATCGGTCTTTTACTTGGAATTTCGGTGATATTATTTGTCAGTGCATTTCTTATGTTAAGGAGGGAACGATATGCAAGTCTTTAAAGCATTTTTTAAATTGCTTAATAAGCATAAATCAGCGATTTTCGTTTATACAGGCATTTTCTTTGCCATTACTATGTTAATGACTTCAAGTGGCCAAAGCACAGAGAAAAAGCAATATTCTCAGGTGGAGCTTACCATTGGAGTAGAAAATTCAGATAAAGGAGAGCTAGGAGCAGCTCTTGTAGATTATTTATCTACCCATAATAAAATCAAGGAGCTTCCAAAGGAGAAGGAAGAATTAATTGATGCCATGTATTATAGAAAAATGGAGTATGTTCTTAAAATTCCTGAGAATTTTACAGAAAAATTCTTAGCAGGGGAACGAGAAAATGTATTAGAAAGTACAGTCGTTCCAGGAAGTAATACGAATTTTCTTACAGAGGCAGAAATGAATCAATTTCTTGTAAATCTTGGAATGTATTTAGATAGTGGCTTTGATACTAAGGAGGCCATAGAGCTTACCATGAAGGATGTAAAAAAGGATAGTCAGGTTTCCTTTCTGGATGCTTCCGATAGTCAGGAAAAGCCTAGAGCAGCTTTTTATTTTCAATATCTTTCTTATATTTTTGTTACCATTATGGTAATGTGTTTAGGTGCTATTCTTTTGATTTTTGGAAAGAAGGAAATCGATGACAGAATGAAGTGTTCTTCTACCTCCTTTACAAAAAGAAACTTGCAAATGATTTTGGGAAGTATTTTACTTACGCTTATGATTTATGGATTTTTTATGGTTGCTGCATGGGTTTTATTTGCAGACTATATGAACAGTGTAAAAGGGGTGTTAAGTGCATTAAATGCTCTTGTTTATATGATTTTATGCTTAAGCCTTACCTTCTTTATTAGTCGAGTTGCAGGAAATGGAGAGGAAAGTGGTGGAAAGCTTGATTTGATTGCCAATATTGTGGGACTTGCTTTTAGCTTCCTAGGTGGCGTATTTGTTCCTATGGAGGTTATGAATGAAACTGTGGTGCAGGTGGCAAAATTTATCCCTTCTTATTGGTATAACAATGCTAACGATAAAATCTGGAAAATAACTAGCTTCGCGGATGCAGGT
>JAFPBJ010000101.1 GCA_017390525.1 Lachnospiraceae bacterium
ATATTAGCTAAATCAGAACCCACAGCTCCTGAAGTTGCTAAGGCAATCTCTTCAAAATTAACAGAATCATCCATTAAAACATCCTTTGAATGTACCTTTAGAGTTTCAATTCTTCCCTTTAAATCTGGCTTTTCAACAATTACTCTTCTATCAAATCGACCTGGTCTAAGTAATGCTTTGTCTAGTACCTCTGGTCTGTTTGTTGCTGCCAAAATCACTAAGCCTTTTGAAGTATCAAAACCATCCATTTCTGACAATAGCTGATTTAGTGTTTGTTCTCTTTCGTCATTTCCACCACTTCCGTAGCGACTGTCTCTACTCTTACCAATGGCATCTATTTCGTCAATAAAAATAATACATGGTGCCATTTCCTGTGCTTGTTTAAATAAATCTCTTACCCTAGAAGCACCAAGACCTACAAACATTTCCACAAAGTTTGAACCAGATAGGGAGAAAAACGGTACATTAGCCTCTCCTGCTACTGCCTTTGCTAGCAATGTCTTACCTGTTCCCGGAGGTCCCACAAGTAATGCTCCTTTTGGTAGCTTAGCACCAATCTTTAAATATTTATCTGGATTATGCAAAAAGTCTACCATCTCTGTAAGTGATTCTTTCGCTTCATCCTGACCTGCTACATCTGCAAAGGTAACTCCAGTTTTTTCTTCAACATACAGCTTGGCATTATTTTTTCCCATTCCCATCATGCCACCACTTTTGGCAATCATTCGGTAAAATAAATACATCACACCAAAAATCAATACAAATGGAAGTAACCATACCAATAGAAAATCCATAATAGGCGACGGATTTTCTGGAATCTCGCCTTTATATTCAATATCTGTACCATTTAAAGTTTCTACTAATTTATAGTCAGGTACTCTAGCAGTATAATACGTTGTTTTGCTAAGAGGATTCTTTTCTTCCTTTGGCTTAATTACAATTTGGTCACTTTTTATTTGAACGCTTTTTATTTCGTCCTTTTCCACCATTTCTAAAAATTTATCATATGTGATTTCTTTTTTTGTTCCATTTTTCACATGTGAAATGGCACTATTCAGTAGCATGGTAAAAATCAATGTTACAACAATTAAAATTATAACATTCTGTATTGTACCATTATTCTTCTTATTTGGGTTATCTTTATTTTTCTCGTTCAACTTTACGCCTCCTTCAAAATACATTCATTTTATATCACTAGTATCAGATATATTTTTTCCAAAATCAATCATTACCATTATAATTTTTCTATATTAATAAATCAATATTACATTTATGAAAATTCTGTGTATAATGTAATCTTTTTATTAAAAAATGCTTCTATAATAAAATATAAAAAAGTGTCGCCCTGTGACACTTTTTCCCACTACATACGAGCACTTTCCTATTAATTAAAGAAAAACTCAAGATAACCAATGGTTCTCCTGAGTTTGATTAACGTGCGTTAGAGGATTCGAACCCCCGACCTTTTGGTCCGTAGCCAAACGCTCTATCCAGCTGAGCTAAACGCACATATTTTGTTTTTCAAAAAAAACTTCTTAAAATTAAGAAGTCAATGCCGGCGACCGGAATCGAACCGGTACGGGAGTATAAGTCCCGCAGGATTTTAAGTCCTGTGCGTCTGCCAGTTCCGCCACGCCGGCATAAATGGGACCAACAGGGCTCGAACCTGTGACCCCCTGCTTGTAAGGCAGGTGCTCTCCCAGCTGAGCTATGATCCCAAGGAAATAATTCAATTATATGTACATAATGTACAAACGACCCAGAAGGGACTCGAACCCTCGACCTCCGCCGTGACAGGGCGGCGCTCTAA
>JAFPBJ010000102.1 GCA_017390525.1 Lachnospiraceae bacterium
CACATTAGGCGTAATCGCCACCATATTCACTGCCTTTGCTGGCACTATTGGCATCATTGTAATAACCATACACAACACCAAAATACCACTGATTAATTGTTTCATTCCTTTTTTCATAAACTTTCTCCTCATAATTTTATTTTAACGCCATCCCCTTACATCGCTTATACAAATCCTGTCCATCACTATAAGCCCCTAAGCAAAATACTGGAGATGCACGCTAATATGTTACATAATACTATAAAATGTTGCGTTTTTATAAACCCGCATAAACGCTAGCTTTACAAGGATTGAAATATACAATTTTTCTACAAAACAAGCAGAAAAAGCATATTTTTATCAAAAAAGAAATAAACAAAATGCACCAAAACAAGCCATTTTTTTACCTTATTCTTGTAAAACGCAACATTTTATAGTAAAATGTTGCATTTTTAGACAAAACCAACCCAATATTATCACCCCTCCCCACCTCCCATAAAAGTTACATGCTATTTTGTGCATAAAACATTTTCAAAGCGTCATTTGTACTCGTCGTTACTTAGGCAGCGTCTTTTGCGCCTTAGTAACGCAACGTGTACAACTAAGCGCAAGCGGACGCGACTGAGAATGTTTTTATGCACAAAATTAGACAATACACTTGAACAACAAAAAACTGGCACCAAGGGTTCAAACCCTTGATGCCAGTTTTTCTACAGGAAACGAGCAAAACGAAATTCGTTTTGTCGTTTCCTATATTTTTTTATTTTTCACTTGTACTTTCTTCACTAGAAGCCTCATCCTCTACCTCCTCTACCTCAACTGTAGCATCAGCAGTAGAACCTTCTGTAGTTGCATCCTTATTAATAAAAGTAATCTTTGCAAAAGCTTTTTCGTCTAAATCCTTTTCTCTATCCCATTCAATCTCTTTCGTCCATTCTTCAAATTTCTTAGTAAATTCTTCAGATTGTCTTTGTTGGATAATCTCTTCCTTCTTTGACTCAGTTGCATCTTCATCTTTAATACTAATCATCTTAATAATATGATAACCAAACTTAGACTCTACAATATCACTAATTTCTCCATCTTTTAGCTTATAAGCTGCATCTTCGAATTCCTGAACAGAATCACCTTTACCAAAAGTATACTCAGAAGAAACATCAGTTACCTTATACTCTTCAGCAAGCTTTTCAATGTCTCCACCCTTTTTCAACTTCTCAAGAGCTTCTTTTGCATTTGCTAATGCTTTATCCTTCTCAGCTTGAGAAAGCTCTTTTTCATTTCCATTTTCATCTGTAGTAGTAGTCTTAAATAAAAGATTATAACAAGTAGACTGTTGTGCCTCTTCATCAGACACCTCTTGGTCAACATCCTTTACCATTTCTTCATAAACCTTGCTAGCAATAGAATTTTCTTCATAAATCTTAGTGATTAACTTCTTAGTAGCACCAGTTTCTTTGATATCTTCTTCATTTAAACCTTCCATAAAGGTTTCAACATTTTCTTCAATTTCTTTCTTCTCATCATCAGTTAACTTAACCTTGTACTCATCAGCTTTAGAAACCATTACTTTTGTCATTTTAATTTGCTCTAGCACTTCATCCTTTGCCATTTGTTCAAAAGTAACATCCTTACCATCTTCGTCTTGATAAAGCACTTGGCCCCACATGCTATCGCCATACACTTGCTCATAACTTTCTTGAACAGATTTTGCATAAACCCAAACCTCATCTAGATAAATGTCTTCTCCGTTATAGGTCATTACCTTAGTTTTACTTTGCTTTGTTGTATTGTCTTTACCGATATTACAACCTGTCATCATAACTAGTGCCATACTCATAGCAACCATAGTTGTGAATACTTTTTTCATCGTCTTTCTCATTCTGATTCTCCATTTCTTTTACTATCACACGTTAGTAAGTTTTTATGCTGACCTCTAAAAGATTTACAGCACTTGCATTATTATAGTATATTTTTATCGTTCAATCAAGTCACTTACATCATTTATCACACTTTGAACACAATTTAGTAAGTCTTTCTTAGGAATTTTGGTTACCTCATATTGAAAACCTGGTTGTTCTCCACGCAAAAGCTTCATATTTGGGCGATTCTTCTTCAAAAATTCCTCTATCTGCTCCACCTTAACCTTTGCGCAAGGTGCCATCGTAAAATGAATATACACTCCTTTTTTCTCAATTGCTGCAATAAAATTATCGTGAGCCTTTGCCTTAAGAAGCGCCACCTGCAAAAGAAGAACGACACTTTTTGGTAGCTCTCCATACCTGTCAACAATTTCATCCATTAAATCCTCGTATTCCTCTTCATTTGCAATATTAGAAATACGCTTGTATAGCTCCAGCTTTTGAAACTCATTTTTCACATAAGAGGCTGGAATATAAGCATCCACAGGTAAATCAATACTGGTTTCAAACTCCTCTTCTACTATATCACCTTTCATGCGTTTGACTGCATCATTTAACATCTTACAATACAAATCATACCCTACTGCCTCCATATGACCTGACTGAGCTTCCCCTAGTAAGTTTCCAGCTCCACGAATTTCCAAATCTCTCATAGCAATTTTAAAGCCAGAGCCTAAATCTGTAAATTCACGAATTGCCTGCAATCTTTTCTCTGCCGTTTCCTTAAGCATAGTATCTCTCTTATACATTAGAAAAGCATAGGCAGTTCGATTAGAACGCCCCACCCTACCTCTAAGCTGATAAAGCTGAGATAAGCCTAGCTGATTGGCATCGTGAATAATCATGGTATTTACATTTGGAATATCAAGTCCCGTTTCAATAATGGTAGTAGATACTAACACCTGAATCTCTCCATTGATAAAATCAAACATAATCTTTTCAAGCTCTCTCTCACTCATTTGACCATGAGCAAAGGAAACTCTAGCTTCCGGCACTAGCTTTGCCAACTGATTCGTAATTTCTTCTATATTATTAACGCGATTATACACATAATAAACCTGACCATTTCTAGCCAGCTCTCTATGAATAGCTTCCTTTACTAATTGCTCATTATATTCTAGCACATAGGTTTGAATGGCTCTTCTATCCACTGGTGGCTCCTCAAGCACGCTCATATCTCTAATTCCGATTAAACTCATATGAAGAGTTCTCGGAATTGGTGTAGCAGAAAGGGCTAGTACATCTACGTCTTTTTTTATGGTTTTTATTTTTTCCTTATGAGTCACTCCAAATCTTTGTTCCTCATCAATAATCAAAAGCCCCAAATCTTTATATTCAATATCCTTTGACAATATTCTGTGAGTTCCAATGACAATATCCACCATACCATTTTTTAGCTTTTCAATATTTTTTTTCTGCTGGATTCTGGTTTGAAATCTAGACATCATGCAGATATTAATAGGGAAATTCTTCATACGTTCCACAAAGGTATTATAATGCTGTTGCGCTAAAATGGTAGTAGGCACCAAAAATGCCACCTGTTTTCCATCTGCTACCGCCTTAAAGGCAGCTCGAATGGCAACCTCTGTTTTGCCATACCCAACATCACCGCAAATTAAACGGTCCATAATCTTTGTGCTTTCCATATCTTGTTTCGTAGCCTCAATGGCGTTTAATTGGTCATTGGTTTCCTCATAAGGAAACATTTCCTCAAACTCCTGCTGCCACACGGTGTCCTTACAAAAAGCATGCCCCTCCTTAGACTGACGAATGGCATATAAATCAACTAGCTCCTTAGCAATTTTATTTACCTGAGTCTTAACTCTAGTCTTAGTTTTTTCCCATTCCTTTCCACCTAGCTTATTAAGCTTCGGCTTCCTTGCAGAGGAACTGGCATATTTTTGAATCATATCTAGACTAGATACGGGCACAAATAAATTGCTACCTCCACTGTATTCAATGGTTAGATAATCTTTAATTACATGGTCTACTTCAATTTTTTCAATTCCTTTATATACTCCAAGTCCATGATTTTCGTGCACCACATAATCTCCAATGGAAATATCAGAAAAGCTATTGATTTTACTACCACTATAATTGCTAGTTTTTTTCCGTTTTTTCTTCTTATCCTTGTAGTAGAACATATCACTTTCTGACACTACCACAAACTGAGAGGAAGGATACTCAAACCCTTTATTTAAATGCCCTACGGTACAAACTAGCTCTCTTGGTAATAGCTCCTTATCTAGACTTTCTGTAAAATATCCTTCCAAATCATAATTTCTTAAATCCTCCACCAAGCGTTTGGCTCTAGTTTTGGAAGGGGACATCACCACAATACGATATCCTTTTTCCCTCCAATTTTTAATATCCTTTACCACCCGTTCAAAATCATTGTGATAAGGTGCTACAGATTTTGCATCCATTAAAATGGTATCTACTAAATCAAACTCCTCCACCTGCTGCAAAAGTAAAGAAAATAATACACAGCTTCTAGTTGCTAATATCCCCATGGCTTCCTTGGCTGAATATAACAAATCTGTTTGGGAGGGCAAAATATAGCCTCCTTCTAGTCTGCCTACCATACCCTCTCGAAACTCTAGCTCATAAGCCTCCGCCTTTTCAATGATTCTGTTAGGCTCCACCACGAAGAAAATACTATCCTTTTTATCAAAATACTCAACAAAAGGAACGAGCTCCTGACAAAAATAATGAATATAGCTTTCTGTACTAATGGCGCTATGAAATTCCACCAATTCTTCCTTTAGCTGACTGGTGGTTCTCTGGACGCGATAAGCTTCTTCCGTCTTCATCTGCTTTCGCAAGGTTTCCATATATGCCTTGGCTTCTTTTTCAATTTTCTCCATTCCAAGACTAATAGCCTGCTCTGATAATACCAATTCCGCTGCTGGATAAATAGTAAATTCCTCCATATTTTCAATAGAACGCTGACTTTCCACATCAAAGCTACGAATGGAATCTACTTCGTCTCCCCATAATTCAATTCTGTAAGGACAGTCCTCTGTCAACGGATAAATATCCACAATTCCACCACGAATGGAGTATTGTCCCACTCCATCAATCATAGAGGTTTTCTCATAGCCCATTTCCATTAGCTGGATTCTTAATTTCCCTAAATCAAGGGTAGTTCCAACCTTTACGCAAATTGCATGATTTTTAAATTCCTTTAAAGGTACAAAATGCTCCATTAAAACATCAATTGGCACAATTACTGTACAAGCCTCTTCCTCTGTTAATGCCTTAAGTAGCTTAATACGTTGCCTTGTAATGGCATTTCCGTGAACATCCGCACTGTAGAATAAGACGTCTTTCGCTGGAAAAACATATACATTATCATCAAAATAACGATAATTTTCATAAA
>JAFPBJ010000103.1 GCA_017390525.1 Lachnospiraceae bacterium
ATTTTTTTATTTTTTTGCTCATATTTCTGGGTTACAGGAAATACCGACTGCACATAAATCGTGGCGTCTGGCAGCTTTTTCTTCGCCTCTGTAAGTAGTGCATCATATTCCTCTATAATCTTATCAATGGACTTATTATTATAATTTAAATCATTACTGCCTAATAGAATATATACCTTTTTCGGTTTTATTTTTGCAATATCTGGCAAATATTTCGCCGCTGCTTTTGCAGTACATCCCTTTTTAGCGAACACTCTCTTAGTAGGTACATATCCATAAAAGGATACTCCTTCTGTAATGGAATCGCCAATAAACACTGCATCCTTAAAGAAAGCTTCTCGCTTTTTCTTTTTCTCTTTCTCCGTATCCTTTGGTTTTTTTTGATTCTTCTTTGCTTGAGCCTCATAATACGGTTGCCACTGCATATCGGAAACAGTGGTGCTATGAGGTGTAATACTTCGATCCTCTTTTGCAAATACAGAAATCACTGTATCCACTGGAATTCCTGCAAAATTAATCGCAAATATGCCACAAGATGCAACTAACAAAACACCCACAATAAAACGTGATATAACTTTCATAATACCTTTCCCTATCTCTTTGCTTTTCTCCATCTTTTGTCCCCCGCCTTCTTACTGTTTACAACCTAAAATAACTGATGAAATCGGTGGCATAGTAATGGTAATAAATCCTTTTTCTACTATATATTCTGTTTTCTCCTTAGAATGTCCTTCTTCCGAAGTAGTAAGAAGACTAACTAATACCTCATTGTCAAAAATTCCGATTTCCCATACTGGAATCTTTATGGTCTTTTCAGCTTCATCATTGTTTAATATGACAACGACCTCTTCCTCGTTGGTAAAACGTCCATAGGAAATCACATTTTGCTCTCCATACAAAAATTTTAAAGAGCCTCTCATTAAGGCGTCACTTTTTTTGTGAATTCCAATTACATCCTTATGGAAGGAAACTAATTCCTTATCTTCCTTGCCCCAAGGATAGGTACGTCTGTTATCTGGATCAGTCCAGCCACACACACCAGCTTCATCCCCATAATAAAGTGTTGGTGCTCCTGGCCAAGTCATTTGTACCACAACAGCCTCCTTAAAGACACCTTTATTTACATTTTCATTCGCTGCCTCTGGTCCTAAGGTGTGAGTTCTTCCCACCTTACGATTGGTTCTTGTTAAAAATCTAGAATGGTCGTGGTTAGACAACTCATTCATAGCCACCTCAAGAGATTGATAATGGAATCTAGACATATGATGACTCATAGCATCAAAGAAGGATTGATGATTACCTAAAAGGTCTCCTCTAAATTCATCGCTATGCTTTTCTACTCCTGTTAAAAACCAAGTAAGAGGTTCCATAAATGCATCATAGTTCATTACAGTATCCCATTGGTCACCTTCTAACCAAGCGCCTGGATCGCCATAATGCTCTGCTAAAATAATTGCATCTGGATTGGCTTCCTTTACTGCCTTTCTAAAATCTCTCCAGAACTTATGATTATACTCTGCAGTATGCCCTAAATCTGCGGCTACATCCAGTCTCCAACCATCTGCATTATATGGTGGTGATACCCATTTTTTCGCTATCTTAAGGATATACTCATATAGCTTAGGAGATTCCTCATAATTAAGCTTAGGCAACGTATCGTGTCCCCACCAGCCATCATACTTGTAGTTATAAGGCCAATCCTCTTCAAAAAACTTAAAGAATGTATGGTAAGGACTTTTTTTATCTACATAAGCGCCCTTCTCATAGCCTTCCTGTTTCTCATAAATACACTCTTTATCAAGCCATTTATTAAAGGAACCACAATGATTAAATACACCATCAAGGATTACCTTCATACCACGCTTATGAATTTCCTCAGTTAATTTGATAAATAGTTTGTTACTAGCCTCTAGATTTACCTTATTGGTAACACGATTAATGTATTTGGTAGCTTTTTTATTGTCTTTCGCTCCCTCTGGAAGCACCTGTCCCTTATCGGATTTAATCACACCAAAATGAGGATCCACATAATCATAATCCTGAATATCATATTTGTGATTAGATGGGGATACGAAAATAGGATTCAAATAAATAACGTCCACTCCTAAATCCTTTAAATAATCAAGCTTATCTAATACACCCTGTAAATCTCCACCATAAAATTCTCGCACACCCATAGCAGCAGGATATTTATCCCAGTCCTCTACCTTTGTTGTGCCTTCTCCAATATAAATATATTCATTGTCTAACACATCATTATCTTTATCCCCATTATAAAAACGATCCACAAAGATTTGATAGAAAACTGCTCCCTTTGCCCAATCTGGTGTAGAAAAGTTAGGGGAAATCTTAAAGTTATAATAAGGCTGTGGCTCTAACATTGCACCACGCTTGTTATAGATACAGCGTTGCTTCCCTGCCACCACCTCAAAATAATATTCAATGGTCTTATCTGTAGGCGGAATGGTAATCTCGTAATAATCAAATAACTCATCATTTTTAAATAGGTTCATTACTACTCGTTCACCACAATAAATTAAATATACGGTGTCCACATTATTTCTTCCAGCTCGAAACCGAATGGTAATCTCGTCCTTAGAGGTAGGCTCTGCCGGAAATCTATAAAACTTAGAACCGTCACTAAATAACGCCTTTTTATTTAATGCCGGTTGCGTATGTTGCACATATAATTGTATTTTTTCTGATTTACTTAAATCTTTAAAAGGTATATTAAAATTCATAATCCATTCCTTTTTTCATTTTATATTGTTGGCATCAAAAGGTATTATAACCTTGTTTTCATTTCATTTACATAACTTATTTAATTTTATAATATCTTAGCTAAATATACAAGTATATAAATCACGATTATTTTGGATTTTTCGTTGTTTTTTTAGTTATTTCGATTATTTGTACAAAAAAAGGACAGCTTCCGAACGCTGTCCTTTTTGGAGAAGGTATTTTTGTTACTTATGGGGTGTAGCAAAAACTATATAATGTATTGGGGGGGTTACAAGTATATTATAGCATACGCCTTAAATAAGTGTGCCCAAACTTCAATTTTTTTTAAACTTTATTTTGTTGAAAATACACATAGTTTTTTTGCCCCTTGTAAACTTTTTATATTTTTCCCTTGTTATCACAATTTCTGTTGTGAATTTTTCATTATTCAAAAAGTGCTTCAAACTCTTCTCGTTCTATTTTCTCTTTTTCAAGTAATAAATCTGCACATTTATGAAGTACATCCATATGCTCCGTAATGATTTTCTTAGCATCCTCATAGCATTCTTTTACAATGCGTTTTACTTCATCATCAATTTCTCCTGCCACAGCTTCCCCATAGCTTCTATGATGACCAATGTCTCTTCCTAAGAATACTTCATCACTACCGTCATCCCCATAATGGATAAGTCCTAATTTTTCTGACATACCAAACTCTGTTACCATTGCTCTTGCTGTCTTAGTTGCCATTTTAATGTCTTGGCTTGCTCCAGTGGTAATATCGTCAAAAATTAGCTCCTCGGCAATACGACCGCCTAAATCCACCTTAATCTCTTGAAGCATTTTTCCCTTTGTTGTAAAGGTATTATCGTTTTCAGGAAGTGGCATGGTGTATCCTGCTGCCCCAAGTCCTGTTGGAATAATAGATACAGTTCGAACCGGTCCCACATCTGGTAAAATGTGGAATAAAATTGCGTGACCTGCTTCGTGATAAGCAGTAATTTTTCTTTCTTTTTCAGGCACCAAGCGACTCTTTTTCTCAGTTCCAATTCCCACCTTAATAAATGCAGCAGAAATTTGTTCCTGAGCAATATACTTTTGTCCTGCTTTGGCTGCCAAAATAGCTGCCTCATTTAGTAAATTCTCAAGGTCAGCTCCAGAAAATCCAGCTGTAGTACGAGCAAGATGCTGAATATCTACATCATCGCCAATTGGTTTTCCCTTCATATGCACTGCTAGGATTTCTTCTCTTCCCTTTACATCTGGTTTGCCTACTACTACTTTTCTGTCAAAACGACCTGGACGTAAAATAGCTGGGTCTAAAATATCTACTCTGTTGGTAGCTGCAAGTACAATAATACCTTCATTTTCCGAGAAACCATCCATTTCAATTAATAATTGATTTAGCGTTTGTTCTCTTTCATCATGACCGCCACCAAGACCAGAGCCTCTTCGTCTTGCTACTGCATCAATTTCATCTATAAAAATAATACAAGGCGAGTTTTTCTTTGCATCCTCGAATAAATCTCTTACTCTTGATGCACCTACACCTACAAACATTTCCACAAAATCAGAACCTGAAATGGAGAAAAATGGCACTCCTGCTTCCCCTGCTACTGCCTTTGCAAGCAAGGTTTTACCAGTTCCTGGAGGTCCCTCAAGAAGAACACCCTTTGGAATTCTAGCACCTAATTCAATATATTTATGGGGATTACTAAGGAAATCAACGATTTCTACTAATTCCTCTTTTTCCTCTTTAAGACCTGCTACGTCGTCAAATTTCACCTTATTTTCATCGCTAAGAGTCATCTTCGCACGACTTTTTCCAAAGCCCATTGCCTTGTTCATAGAGCTTCCGCCACTAGAGCGACCGCCTAAGACTGCCATCAGTACTACTACAATAATAATCACGCAGAATAAAGGAATGATAATTTTCAGTACCAAAAATGGTCTTTGAATATCCTTTACATATAATATTTTTCCTTGACCTGCCTCTACTAGCTGATTAGAAATCGCTGTTACATCAGAGGTAAAGAATTCTCCCTGCGTTCCATCCTTTTTGATTACCTTAACGGAACCTGACGGACTCTCTTCGTTTTGAGAAATTATAATTTCCTTTAGCTCCTTACTAGATAAATCTTCGTTAAATTGTCCAATCGTATAATTGTCAATTTGATTTTGTTGTTTTCTATCTATGATTACTAAGGCTGCAACTATAATCACAAATAGCACTAAATAAAATCCAATTCCACTTTTCATTGATTTGTTCAAATTATCACCTTCCTATTCTTTCAATGATTTTCATTGGCCTCTGGCACAACCACGCCAATATATGGTAAATTGCGATATTTTTGTTCATAATCCAAACCGTAGCCTACTACAAATCGGTCTGGTATTTGAAAACCAAGATAGTCTATTTTTACTTCCTTTCGCCTTCGCTCTGGCTTATCTAGTAACGCACATAGCTTAAGACTTGCTGGCTTCCTCTCCTTAAGCATTGGCATAAGGGAGGATAATGTAATTCCTGTATCTATAATATCTTCCACTATAATTACCTGCTTATTCTCAATGGACTGAGTTAGGTCCTGTTTCACCTTCACAATCCCAGAGCTAGTAGTTTCATTTCCATAGCTTGACACTGTCATAAAATCAATGGTAACTGGAAGCTTTATGTGCTTTGCTAATTCACATAAGAAAAAGACTCCGCCCTTTAGTATGCAAATTAAATGCACCTCACTACCTTCATACTCTCTGGTGATTTGGTCGCCTATGTCCTTAATTCTCTTTGCAACTTCTTCTTCCTTAATCAAAACCTCTATTGTTTCCATCACGAACGACTCCATTCCACTACCAATACTTGTTTCGTTGTATCCGAAAGACTATATGCATAATTGGTACGATGGTTCAAAATCCAAAGTATATTTTCATCATCTGCCAAAATCATAATCTGTTTTCGAAGCTGTCTTGGTATCTTGCAATCTACAAAATATTTCTTCACTGTCTTAGTTCCGCCCTGCTGTCCCAAAACAAAGGAATCTGTAGTATGGTAAGTCCTAAGGTGCAGTGCTCCTACAATTCTATCACAATCAAATGCTTTCGTATAGCCTTTTTTCTCATTGTTTATATAATCTTTATAGTTTTGGATTGCAATTCGAAGTGTGCCTCCCATAAAAGGTACCTGATACGTTTCATTAGGTGTAAGAAGAATGTCAATCTCCTCTTCTACCTCCTCCTTCTTTTTTTGTATCACAATATGTTCATATTGCTTCAAGGCCTCTAGCTCATAAGGCAGGTCTATTTGGCGCCCCACTTGTTTATCTAATAAATGAAGCACCGCCTCAATATGCACTCTACCAATATTTTTTCTCTGGCCCGCTAATTGTTCTATTGCTTCTCTTACCGCCTGCTCTCTTATCAGTTTTTGTCCTAAGTGCATTTCTTTGACAGGGAGTAAAATTCGCTCCTCTTCTACTGCTACATTTTTCTCCCACCATATTTTAAATTGCTCCATAAAAAAGCTTTCATATTCTCTTAAATCCTTAGCTGCTTCAAACATATGGGAAATAGCATTGGAATTGATATTGCAAAGAAGAGGTAATACATTATGTCTAATCTGATTTCTGGTATAAATGGTGTCAAAATTTGTTTCGTCGGTGCAAAAGCTTTGGTTTACCTTTTTTAAGTATTCTTCTATTTCTTCTCTACTACAGCTTAAAATAGGGCGAATCACATAGCCATTTTTCGGCTTCATTCCTGCTATCCCACCAATTCCACTGCCTCTTGCCAACCGAAATAGCATAGTTTCTGCCTGGTCATTTTCGTTGTGCGCCACCGCAATAGAGTCTGCCCCTTTTTCTCTTCTTACCTGTTCAAAGCATTCATAACGATACTGTCTTCCTGCCTCCTCTACCGAGGTTTTTGTTATTTTTGCTAGCTGCTTAATGTCCGTTTTAAATACGCTACACTCTATACTTCTTTCCTTGCAAAAGGCTTTTACAAACGCTTCATCCTCATTCCCACTTTCTCTGATTCCGTGATTGATATGGACTACATAAAGGGTTAATCTAAGCTCCTCCTTCAAAGAATCTAGCAAATGAAGTAGGCAAATGGAGTCTGCCCCTCCAGACACTCCCACTACAATTTTATCTTCCTTTTTGATTAATTCATTGGCTGTTATCCATTTTTTTACCTTTTCTCTTACCATTTTCCTTCGCCGACCTTTTCTTATGCTTTTATCTATTCATAGTAGCTTATTTTGGGGAAAAAGGCAAGAAATCCCCTATTTCTTCCATACCCCTATACATAATGCGGTCATATCGTCTCGTAAATTCCCTTGACTTTCTAAGGAAATGGTCTCAAGAAGTCCGCTTACTAATTCCTGCGGGTTATTGGTGTCCATAGCAAGAAGCAGCTCCTTTATATAGCCCTCCTTGTCCTCAGCTTCTATTTGGTCAATCACCCCATCCGATACCATAATTATCATATCTCCGTCATATAGCTTTTTTACTCCTCTGTCAAACTCGGCACCTTGAAAAATTCCTACTGGCAAGGAGGTAGACTGTATCACCTCTACCCACCGATCTCTTTTAACAAAGGTGACAGAAGCCCCAATTTTTATAAATTCGCACACCCCTGTATACAAATCAACCATTGTTAAATCCAAGGTAGAAAAAACTTGTCCATCTGATTTTAACACCAAAACAGAATTTAAAAGCTTGATGGCCAAGGGCTCGCTAAAGCCCGCCTCTAGTAGCTGCTCTAGCATTTCTACTACCATTTCACTTTCCTTGTTGGCACCTTGTCCAGTTCCCATTCCATCCGATAAAATGGCTAATTGCTTTCCCGATTCTAGCTGCAAAAAAGAAAAATTATCCCCGGATATTTGTTCCCCTGTTTTATTTAAACGAGCCACCCCTGTTAAAGTAGTAAACTGGGTATCCTCCACAAAACAAATCGACGCAAAATTTCTCGGCACAATGGTTTTACAATTAGCAGCTGGCTTAACCTGTTGCTCTAACACCTTACTTACAATATTTGCCGCCTCCTTGCTAGTCATCATTCTTCCTTTTTTGGTACGCATAGTAAAATAAATTCGCTTTGCTTTATCCTTGTTCTCAGATAATAATATTTGCTTTACTTCAATTTCCTTTTGCTGAAATTTTTTTATGAGCTCCTCCTCTTTTCTTCTTGGTAATTGAATCATATCTGTTAGCTCCGTAGAAAAATCGTCAATAATTTCTGCCACCTCTCCTAATTGTCCTGCAATCGCTCCTCTCGTTTCTAACAGGCGATTTTTCCAAGATAATTCCATTTTTGCCATTTCATAGCCTTGATTTGTGGCGATTAAAAATTCCTGCAAATGAATACAGCGACTAGCAAACTCAGCCGGAATACTATTTACGCTTAGCCCGCCCTCTTCTAAACTGCATAATATTTTTAAAACTGCGTGATAGGTATCGTAATAATTTTCCTTTAAGCATTGGTCGCATTGTGTACAGCTTACGCATAGCTGACAAGAAATCCCCCTAAATAAATCGGCCAATTCTTCCTTCGTTAATTCGTTCCTTTTGCTCGGCATATTTTGAAAGGTATATTCTAGCTTCCGAAATGCTCCTGCAAAATCTCGTAGCTTTGTTCTAGTATTATTTTGAATCTCCTCTTTAATATACTCTGTCTGTTTTCGTTCCACGAAAGGATTCGCCTGCTTTAGCCAGCTTCTTGGAATAAACAAAAATAACGTAATTCCTGATAACAGCCCTTTTATTCCTGCTACATCTAATAAGCCCTCTTTTACAAACGCGCCAAGAGAAATTGTGGTAGCAAGAAAGGTTAAGATTGTCCCAATTCTTCCGCCCTTTCTTCCAGCACCTGCACCTAATCCCATAAGGGTAAAGGCTCCTAATAATTCCATATTGCCATCTGTAAAGGAAAATAAGCTTCCAAATACAGCTCCCATTACCATAGCCTCTCGAAAGCCATATTCTAACGCTGTTACCAAAATACATACGCAGGATAACGTTTCTATAATTGCAAATCTTCCCTCTTTTAAATCTAATAATCCTAATGCTAAAATCAACACTGACGCTACTGCTAGTCCCCAGTTTTTCTTCCCTTGTTTCAATACATACACCTTCCTACTTGTCCTTATAAATTTTCATGGTTTTCATTGTATGAAATGGTATATATTTCTTCTGTCAAAAAAAGGGAAGAAAAAGCTATAGTTTTTGACAACAAAAAACAGGATAACGTCAATTGTTATCCTGTTCGAAAAAAGAAGTCTTATGATATGAAAAAGTAGCGGGAAACGGATTTGAACCGCCGACACCATGGGTATGAACCATGTGCTCTAGCCAACTGAGCTATCCCGCCAAACATCAACGTTCGTTATTATATCAGCTCATTTCGAAAAAGTCAATACTAATTTTCTTCTTTTTCTTTAAATACCTTTTCCTTTGGATAAACCAAGCCTAGCTTATCCTTAGCTACTTCTTCTACATACTTCTTAGTTTGCATATATTTTTCTTGTTCTTCTATTGCTTTTTGCTCTTTTTTGGCATCATCTATCTCATCCTGTAGCTGTTGTTGCTTTTGAGCATAAACTGCACTCTTCTTATTCAAACTCGCCTTCTCCACAGAAAGAACAACGAAAAGAATGGCAACTGCCAAAATAATTGCTCTCTTACCTTGTTTAATTTTTTTTCGTTTATTCTTCTTACTTCTTGCCATAATAAACTCTCTCCGTTCTAGGACGTTCTTGCGCTTTTTCGCGAGGTCTACTTACTATTTTATACTTTTTTGCAACCTTTTTCAATGCTTTTCTTATGATTTTTTTCATTTTTCTAAAGGGAATAAAAATATAAAGAAATTTTGTTACTAAAAAGGTCACTAGCGTAAGTATCCCTTTACTAAATAAGCTTAGGTATACTCCACTGCCTATTAGCATTCCCATAATTGCATAGCCTCGAATGGCACCGCTATTAAATCGGTAAAACAGGCGAAAAATCAACACAGCCATAATAAACCAATAAATGGTATCTTGCATTCCAATCATAAAATCACTATGATGAATCGCTCTTCGAGCACCTCTTAATACATCATAGGTAATCGCCATAAAAATGCCAAACAAAACACTAATCCCAAACAGTTGTAGCTCTGCCACCACCACTTGATCCATATGTAGCCCCCCTATTTAAACAAACGAGATAAAAAGCTTTCTCCCTCCTGCTGCTTTCCAGACATATTAGAATATTGCAAACTATCTATGGTTCCATCTACCTCTACCTCCCCTTTATCTAGGGTAAGCTTCGTTACATGCAGATTGTCTCCTTTGATCATTAACATTCCAAGCTCTGTCTCTAACAGTATCTCCTTTGCATCGAAAGATAGCACATCCTTCACTCCTGAAATGCTAGCTTCCTTTCGGTTATTCATATTAATTTTGTGTGGTTTTAGTACTTGTCTCTCTTCCAACTCAACACTTCCTTCTTGCGTTTTTTATTTGCAGTCTTTTGATAAAACTCTAACCTAATATATGCAACCTCTAACGCAAGTATGAGTGGGATTAAATATATCGATACAATTCTCTTGCTTCTTCTTTTTTAGCAGTCTCCGTTACATCAAGTACTTCCACCTTAACTGCTTTATTTCCAAATTGAATTTCAATAATATCAGAAGCCTTTACAGCTTGTGATGCCTTTGCCACCTTACCATTTACAGTCACTCTTCCTGCATCGCAGGCTTCATTTGCTACTGTTCTTCTTTTTATTAAACGTGATATTTTTAAAAATTTATCTAATCTCATATAAATACGTCCTTTCTTTATCATACAAAAAACAAAGCCAGATAAACCTTTGGCTTGCAAACGTTTATCTGACTTTATCAACTCTCTCGTTATTAAATTATTTATTAACAACGTCTTTTAAAGCTTTACCAGCTTTAAATTTTGGAGCTTTTGAAGCAGGGATAGTCATAACTTCACCACTTCTAGGGTTTCTTCCTTCTCTTGCAGCTCTTTCTGAAACTTCAAAAGTACCGAATCCAACTAATTGGATTTTTTCACCTTTAGCTAATTCTTCAGCTACTACATCAGTGAAAGCCTTTAACGCTTTTTCTGCATCTTTCTTTGATAATTCAGTTTTTTCTGCAATTGCTGCAACTAATTCAGTTTTGTTCATAGGAAAAACTCCTCCTCTAAAATATTATAGAATTTTATTTTTGTAACAAATTGTTACAAATTGTTTGCTTAAACATTACCTTTTAATGTTCTATGTTTATTTATAACCATATTCAAAGCATTTGTCAAGGTTTTTTCATGGCTAAACCACGCATTATAGCTATTTGCACAAATTTTTTGTTGAAATTTCTATGTTTTCCACTAAATTTCTTCCACTTTTTCCTCTAATTCTTCTACAAATCGGGTGGTATAATCCCTTAAAGCTTCCTCTGCATTGACCTTTTTCTCCTCTGAAAGCTTTAATATTTCAAATAAAAGTTCTCCTATTTCATCTTTTGTAAGGTCTTTTTCTAATAGCCCCTTTACATTTTCCTTAATTTCTTCTTCTTTGAAAGAAATATAGTCTGCCTTCTTTGATTTTTTAATTGTCTTTTGTCCTCGTATACAGGCAGGTAATGCCTTTGGAATTCTTTTGATTCCTTCTAAAGGTGTAGCTTCATTTTTCTCATTTTTCTTAATTTCTTCCCAATTAGCTAAAACCTCCTTGGTTCCACTGACTAAAAGGTCACCAAACACATGAGGATGTCTTCTAATTAGCTTCTTGCAAATACCTGTGGTAACATCATTTAAGCAAAAATCTCCTACTTCCTCTGCAATCTCTGTATGCATTGTTACCTGAAGAAGAACGTCTCCTAACTCTTCACAAAGATTAGGGATATCTTCATTATTAATTGCTTCTACTACCTCGTAAGCCTCTTCAATCATACAAGGGGTTAAGCTAAGATGGGTTTGTTCTTTATCCCAAGGGCAACCATTTTCACTGCGCAGCGCCCTTGTAATCTGCACCAAATCTTCAAAGGTATATACTTCTTTTGCTTCTATTTCTTGTGGTTGCATACTATTCCTCATTCTCTTCTCCATTCTAAAGTTTTTTCTTAAAGTATACACCAACCTTCTAAAATCGCAATAGCTTTCTCTATAATTCCATTTGATGTCCCAAGAAATTCGCTGCAATCACTGCTACCTTTTTCTCTATTTCTCCCATTTTTTCCTCATTTTCTCCATCTAATATTAGGATTGCTCCAATGGCATCCCCTTCTGCAATAATAATTTGAATTAACTCACTTTTTATTAAATCCTCTTTCCCCAAAACGATGGGAACGAATTCCTTTTCTCCTATTTTTCCACAAATGGAAGTGCGATTATGAATGACCTCTTCTAAGCCTTTATGAAGAGGCAGTCCAAGTATTTCTTTCTTAAGGCTTCCATAGGCTGCTATAATCTGGTCTCTGTCACAAATGGCAACTGTTTTTCCTAGTGTTGCCGCTACGGCATCCACATACTGTTGCGCGAAGGTACCTAATTCCCCCATAGGAGAATATTTTTTTAAAATAATCTCCCCTTCCTTGTCTGTAAAAATCTCTAAGGGGTCACCTTCTCGAATCCTTAAGGTTCTTCTAATTTCCTTTGGCACTACAACCCTTCCTAAATCATCTATACGTCTTACAATTCCTGTTGCTTTCATATTATAATACTCCTTTTCCTTTTAAATGGATTTGGAGTTAGTTTGTGGAAAATAGGAAAAATTATTCGTATCATTCTATGATTTTTATCCCTAATTATTTTACCTTTTCAATTACTTTTCCTTTTAAATTCTCTGATTCTAATGTAATCTTATCTCCATCTATGGTTGCAATAAAATTAACAGGTTTATCCGCTAAAACAGCAGGAGTAATTGCTACCGTTGTATCATCCTTAATTTCATAGGTAAAATCAATTTTTATGTCTTCTTTTCCAATTACATAGGAATATCCCTTTCCATCTGCTTCAAATACATATCCAGCAGCGCCATCTTGCATCTCCCATGTTCCTTCTAATGTATCAGCAGATAATTTTGTATCCTTTCCACATGCAGAGAACAAACAGCATGCGCCTACTAGCATAATACCTACCATTACTTTTACACTTTTTAACGCTCTTTTCATTTTGATCCTTCCTCCTAAAAAATAACTTATATCTCTTATAACAAAACTATTGTAACATATGACTTTTTATTGTCTAGACATTTTCTTTATTTCGTTCCTACTAGCTGTCCTAGCTGCTCTACCAAATCACCTTTTCCTGCTACAGAAATTTCTCCTGATAAAATAATATCTTTGATTCCTGTCATAGAAAATTCTACAAAATACTCCTCCTGCTGTTGCTTTAATCTATTAGATAGCATTTGTGAAAGCTCTACCTTTTTCTCAAGAATTTCATCCAAACGATAATTTCCAATTAATTCTCTGGTTACTAATTGCACATAGGAATATAGCTGATTCTCTAGGAAATGAAATACTCTCAGAAAAATTACGGTATCCTGGCACTACTGGCAGCCTTACTGGTTAGACAAGCGTCTACGAAGCATAGTCCCTAATTAAGATTTTTTGGTGAGGGATTCGAACCCTCCCATGCCACTTTACGTTACTCTACCAACTGAGCTACAGATTTCTCTGGCTGGATTTGAACCAGCGACAAACGTATGATACAATTTACAGTTGTATCCTTTTATATAAAGCTGTACGGTATACCATACGAAACCTCGTTGGCACCATGGAGCAGGAGAATGTTCTGATACATCCTACCAATGCTCTCATACAGTACGAACTTTCAGTAACTCCTCGCAAAATGCGAATTAGCCTTTTAATACACCAACAGTTTTTAATTTTCGAATTGGTGTAACTAAGTCAAGCTGTTGTGCCATTACTTCATCAATGTCCTTATAGGCAAAACGACATTCCTCTGCCACATCTGTTTTCTTTGCCTTTCCAAGCACAACTCCCTGCTCCTTTAAATCTACCATAACCTGCTCTGTAGAAAATGCCTTCATTGCACCACTTCTTGAGTAAGCACGACCTGCTCCGTGAGAGGAAGTGCAAAAGCTTTCCTTATTTCCTTTTCCTTCTACCACATAGCTATACGAGCCCATGGCACCTGGAATCACTGCAAGCTCTCCTTCTCTTACTCTAGTCGCACCCTTTCGGTGTACCCACACATTCTTATCATAATGATTTTCAAGAGCTGCATAGTTGTGGTGACAATTAATTTCCTGACCAAAGGAAACGGTAAGGCTAGTGTGCTTTTCAATTACCTCTTTCACTGCCCTACAAGCAATCTCCATCATGCGAGCACGATTTTCAAAGGCATAATCTAGCGCAAGGTTCATCCAGTTTATATATTGTTTTCCCTCCTTTGTATCAATAGGAAGAAAGGCTAAACGACTTGCATCAGAAACAACGCTATAATATTTTTGATTTAGCTCTCTTGCTGCATTGTGAAAATAATCACAGATTGCCTTTCCCAAATGACGGCTACCAGAATGAATCATAATGCATAAATATCCGTCCTCATCCTCTTGAAGCTCCACAAAGTGATTTCCACCACCTAGCGTTCCCACTTGGAAAAAGCCATCTTCAATCAAAGGAATTAACTCCTCTGTTGCTTCATATAAATTCATATTTTCCTGTGCTTTCGTCAACACCTCTGAAGGCTGTGGCTTTTTGTATCGATTCACTCCCACAGGAATATTTCTCATAAAATTACCAATAATGGTTTGAATAATCGTTCCATTTCCTGTTTGTATATCAAGAATCTCCTTAACCTTAATATTGGTGTCAATAAAATTCATACCACATCCAATATCTACCCCTACTGCATTTGGAATAATGACATCCTTTGTAGCAATGACTCCACCAATCGGCATTCCTTTTCCAGTGTGAGTATCTGGCATTAAGCATACCCATTTATGCACAAATGGTAAATTTGCAAGATTGATAGCTTGTTCTAAACAGCTCTCTTCTATTTTTTCTATTCCGTCTACCCAAATTTTCATTGGAACTTTTGTATTTTCAGTATATACGAACATATAAATCCTCCATTCTTTCTCATTCATTTTTGTTTTCCAGGGTTTTCCTTTGCTATGTATAGAGAATACACCCTTACACAAATAATATCATTTCAAAAAAGTTGCGACCTTATTTTTAAATATGATACTATGATACAAAAGAATACCAAAGTCATATTTTTTATGCTTGCATGAAAAAGTATGACCTTGGTATTCGCAAAAACATGAGAAAGTAGCCCGATAGGGCGGATTTCGAATGGTTTTAGGATTGTGGGAGCACAAAGTGCGGAACAATCCGTAGGTATCATGTATGTAAAATATGACCTTGGCAACCTCAAAAACATGAGAAAGTAGCCCGATATAGTAAAGAGGAAAAATATGTCAGAATTTCAAGAGCTAATAAAAAAATTTGATAAATGCCGAGACTACGTTCGAGATTTCTTTGTATATGGCTTTAAAAGTAGAAATGATTTTTCTTTAAAAAGTGCGAGAACCTACGATGATGAACGAAGACGCATTGAAAGCTGGCTTTCAGAATATGTAAAAGAGGATTATACTCAAGAGAAAAATATTTCCTTACAAATGGATAGCAATCTGCTTGATACCAATCCCCTTTACCGCGTTTGGAAGACTAAAAGCTTTACAGACTATGATATTTTGCTTCACTTTTATCTTCTAGATATATTAGAAAATGCTTCCACCTCCCATTACAAAAGCATTAATGAGCTAGCCGACACACTATTAGAAAAATATGACTTAATTATAGATGTGCAAATGATTCGACGAAAATGCAATGAATATGTAGCAGAAGGTCTTTTTGTTTCCAAAAAAGAAGGGAAAACTCTCGTTTATGCCAAAGCTCCTTCTCTTGCCGATTACACCAAAGGCTTTACAGAGGATTTTATGAATGCACTACGTTTTTTTCAGCTTAGCGCTCCCTTTGGCATCCTTGGAAGCACCTTATTAGACCAACAATTAGAACGCAATCAAATCTTTCGCATCAAGCATAGCTTTATGGTACATACCCTAGAAGATGAGATTTTACTTGACCTTCTACAGGCTATGAAAAACGAACAATACATTATGCTACATTGTCGAAGCAATAAAAACGATATACTTCGTATTGAATCTGGGATTCCTCTTCGCATTTTTGTAAGCACCAAAACTGGAAGGCGCTACCTTTGCTTCTATCATTTTACAAAAAGCAAAACACCTGCTTCTAAAATACATGGGCGTTTTCACTCCCTACGCTTAGACCAAATCAAAAAGGTAGAACCAGTAACTGAAAAAAATGGAACGCAGGAACAATTAGCAGAATGTAGCCTTTCCAAACAATCCTATTCGCTACTTAAAGAAAAGCTAAACAAAAACCAAAGTCGATTATGGGGTGTGTCCTTTTCTAGCGATGTGCGCCCCTCTAGAAATATACCTACTGCCCCAAGAGATACTCTAGGACGAGAGCAATTAGTAGTCCTCACCCTACACATAGACGAGCAGCGAGAAAGCTACATCTTAAAGCGTCTAGAGCGAGAAGGAAGAAACGGAACCATAACTCACCTTGCTCCAAATACCTATCAATATGAAAAAGTGGTATTCGACGCCTACGAAATGCTACCTTGGTTTCGTTCCTTCCTGGGTCGCATCCTAGACCTTAAGGTGTATGCAGTAAATAACAATCAGGTTTCCCCCTCCCCAAACCGCTTATTTTCCCAACGCTTCCAAGAGGACCTAAATCGTATGTATGAAATGTATGATATTGAATAAGTAATTGCAAAACACAACATATACTACTTTATTGTACAAAATATACATTTCCATAAGCAGGTACTTTTGTCCCCGTCGGCACTTATGTACCGTATTTTGGTACATTATGTGTCGCTACGAGGGACAACGTAGCGCAAGCGTGCCTGCATTGGTATGTATATTTTGTACAACCAAATAAAATAAGACTGTGTTTTGCAATTACTTAAGTATTAAATAGAAATTGCTTCAACATGGAGGATTAGTATGACTTTATATTCAGAAATTTACAATTGCTATTATCAGATTGTTTATGCTTTACTAAAAAGAGAAGGTGCTCTTACCAAAAAAGACATTCAGGATGTGATAAATACTTATGGTTTTTGTGAAAGCGAGCTTTTTCTCCTTCCAAAGCTTATCGAGCAGGCTTGGAACCTTTTTGAAAAAGACGGAGACCTTTTTTATAAAAAAATAGAAACTGCCCCCGCCCTCCCTTTAAGCACCTTGCAAAAATCCTGGATAAAAGCTTTGCTTTTGGACAAACGCATAGCCTTATTTTTATCAAAAGAAAACCGAGAGCTTTTAGAAACAAAGCTTTCTGAAGTAGAACCCTTATTTTATCCGAATGATTTTTATTATTATGACGCCTTTACAGATGGAGACGATTTTACGGATCCCACCTATCAAGAGAATTTTAGAAAAATCCTCTCAGCCATTGAAAAGAAACAGGTGCTTAAAATTCATTTTTCCTCCCATAAAAACAATCGTGTGCATCATTTTTTCCTACCTTGTAAGCTAGAATATTCCATTAAAAATGACTGCTTTCGCTTGTACGCCTTAGAAACACGAAACCGAGCACACTACCAGCTATTTACCATTAATCTTTCCCGTATTGAATCAATTGAGGAAATAAATGAATCATGGGATAAGGAAGTGAAGCTTGATTCTTATATTACAAAATTTTATTATAAGGAGCCTGTTACCTTACTGATTTATAATCAAAGAAATGCCCTAGAACGTGCTATGCTACAATTTGCCAACTACCGAAAAAACACCACAAAAATAGACGAAAACACCTACCAATGCGAAATCTACTACAATAACTCCAACGAAACGGAGCTGTTAATTGAAATATTATCCTTCGGACCTTTAGTAAAGGTAATTGGAAATGAACATTTTCTTACTCTATTAAAAAGGAGATTAAAGGAGCAGAAAAAAAGATGGGGATAAGCTAAGAAGCAAA
>JAFPBJ010000002.1 GCA_017390525.1 Lachnospiraceae bacterium
ATACAGAAACCAGTATTGAGATAAAGCTTGATACTGGTTTTTTCTTTGTAAACAAACATCTTGTATTACAGGGGGAGTTTATATTACAATTATGAAGGATTTATGAATTAGGATTAGGTAATTGTGAAACGAAGCTTTATTTTTATTCAGTTGTACAAAATATACATACCAATGCAAGCACGCTCTCGCTACGTTGTCCCGTGTAGCGGTGCATAATATGCCAAAATACGGTATATAAACACCGACGGGGACAAAGTGCTTGCTTATGGAATTGTATATTTTGTACAACTAAAATAAGTTTTTTGGGCGTTTCGCAAACGCCTATAAATTAGGATATAAAAAAGGAGACGAAGATGAAAAGAATGAGAATTACTGCTATAATTCTTGCAATGACACTTGCAACCACAGCATTTACGGGATGTAATACAAAATTACGGGATAAAGACAAGGATAAGGAAAGAGTCACTGTAGAAAGTACTGAGACAACAAAGGAAATAGAGAGTACAGAAAATCAAGAAAAAACAGAGAAAGAAGAGCCATCTATTTTTGCAAATTTAAAGAATTGTGAATTTTTGTTTAGTAGTGGTGTAGGTGCTTGGTGTACGGTACTTACTATAGAAGAAGATGGATCGTTTTATGGGGATTATCATGATACCGATATGGGAGATAGTGGGGAAACCTATCCTAATGGAACTATGTATTGTTGTAGTTTTCATGGGAAATTTACAAAACCTGTTGCAATAAATGATTATACATATGAATTTGAAATTGCATCCATTCAGTGTGATAGGAGGGTGGGTGAAGAAGAAATTCGTGACGGAATAAGATATATTTATAGTGAGCCATATGGTTTAGAACAGGCAAAAAAAATTCACTTGTATTTGCCAAGTGCACCAGTTGACAAATTACCGCCAAAATATATTGAATGGATTTGTAATTTAGGTGATTTGAAGAAAGATAGTACCATTCTAGGTATTTATGGATTGTATAATGTAGAACAAGAAGAAGGGTTTTCTAGCTATGCTGTTAGTGACGATATAGAAGCTATAGATGAAGAGTTATCAAAGCTTGAAAACAAAGCCTTGGAAATGGAAGAATTGTTAGAAAGTGGAAGACTTGCTCAGCAGGAAATGAACCATTTGTCTTATGAATTATATAAATTGTGGGATGAAGAGCTTAATAATTTATGGGGAAGGCTTAAGAGTAAATTAGATGAAGATAAAATGGAGCAGCTTACTAAGGAAGAACGCCAATGGATTAAGAAAAAAGAGCAAGCAGTAAAAGAGGCGGGAAAAGAGGCAGAGGGTGGTAGTTTGCAACCGCTTTTGGAAAACACTGAGGCAGCACAGCTAACAAGAGAAAGGGTTTATGAGCTAGCAGATATATTGAAGGGAATTTAAAAGAATAGAGATAGGATTAAGATATACAAAGGAATATATACAGATGTTACTACTTTTATTTTTACTTAAGTAATGATATAATGGGGTAGTCTAGCGAGAAAAAATTTTTTGCTTTACACAAACTTTGATGTGCAAGAATGGAGAATTCTATGGAAACAAAAATATATAAAGAAGCCAATTTAATAGAAGCAATTCAGGTGCTAAAAGAAGGTGGCTTAGTGGCGTTTCCTACAGAAACGGTATATGGATTAGGCGCAGATGCCCTAAAAAAGGAAGCATCAAAAAAGATTTATGAAGCTAAGGGACGTCCCTCTGATAATCCATTAATTGTACATATTGCAAGAGAGGAAGACCTTAGTAGGATAGCAAAAAATATCTCTTTAGATGCCCAAAAGCTAATGAAAGCATTTTGGCCAGGACCACTTACGTTAATCTTTAAGAAGCAGGACATTGTGCCTTATGAGACTACTGGTGGGCTTGATACAGTGGCAGTGCGAATGCCTAATCATAAGCTGGCACTTCGTTTAATAGAAGAATCGGGCTTATTTCTTGCTGCACCTAGTGCGAATACTTCAGGGCGCCCAAGTCCTACCTGTGCAGCTCATGTATTGGAGGATTTAAGTGGCAAAATTGATGGAGTATTGGATGGTGGAGAGGTAAACCTAGGATTAGAATCTACCATTGTAGATGTCTCTTCAAAGGAGGCTGTTATTTTACGACCAGGCTTCATTACAAAGGAAATGCTAGAGAAAGTAATTGGAAACGTACAGCTTGATCCTACTTTACTAGAGGGCGCAAAGGAAAATATGAAGCCTAAGGCACCAGGGATGAAATACAAGCATTACGCACCAAAAGGCAATTTAACCATTGTAATGGGTGAAACTAGTCAGGTAGTAAATAAAATTAATACATTACTTTTATCTTCACCAAAGGATAAGGTGGCAGTCATAGCAACTGAGGAAACAAAGGATTTATATCAGTGTAATCAGGTTCGTGTGATTGGTACTAGAAAGGATGAAGCCACTATTGCAGCTCATTTATACAGGATTCTCAGAGAATTAGATGAGCTGGGAGTAGAAATTATATACTCAGAGGGCTTTAGTGAAAGTGGACTAGGATTTGCTATTATGAATCGTTTGGTAAAGGCAGCAGGACATCAAATCATATACGCATAGCAAAAAATGAAAGGAATAGGGAGGAGCTAAATGGGTAAGGTAAATAATATACTTTTCGTTTGTACCTCTAATGCTTGTAGAAGTGTAATGGCTGAGCTTATTATGGGAAAGCTATTAGAAAAGAAGCATATAAGCGAGGTTCAGGTAAGGTCGAGAGGATTAGTTGCTCTTTTTCCAGAGCCAGTTTTGCAAAAAGCAGAGGTGGTAATAGAAAAAAATGGGCTAGCAGCTGATGGACATTGTGCGAAACAGCTTGCCCAGGAGGATATTGAATGGGCAGATTTGATTTTTACCATGTCAGAGGAGCAACGACAAAAGGTAATTGATGAGTTTGAAAGCGTGTTTGAATTAGTATATGGAATCGATACCATGAAGCATTTTGTGGAAGAGCCTGGGGATGTATTAGACCCCTATGGAAAAGATGTAATTGATTATGAATACTGTTTTCGAGAAATAGAACGCTTAGTGGAAAAAATATGGAATAAAATAGAGGAGGAATACCAATGATAGCATTAGGATGTGACCACGGCGGATATAGCCTAAAGGAAGAAGTAAAAAAACATTTAGAGGAAAGGAATATTGCATACAAGGATTACGGCTGTGATTCCACAGAATCTTGTGACTACCCAATTTATGCAAAAAAGGTGGCACAGGCAGTAGCAAGTAAGGAATGTGAACAAGGAATTTTGATTTGCGGAACAGGAATTGGAATTTCTATTGCGGCAAATAAGGTAAAGGGAATTAGAGCTGCATTATGTCATGATTGCTTTAGTGCACAAGCTACAAGAGAACATAATAATGCTAATATTTTAGCTATGGGTGCAAGAGTGGTTGGACCAGGCCTTGCCCTTAAAATTGTAGATACCTTTTTAGATACAGAATTTTCAAATGATGAGCGTCATATACGAAGAATTAATATGATAGAAAATGATGACTAAGTGAAGAAAAAAGTATCATTTTGTCGGAGATAGTGTTATAATAAAAAAGGCTTGAAAAGAATAGAAATAATCAGAGAAAAGCTTGAATTTTAAAGGAAATCCATTATGAAAAAAAAGAATGGCTATAAAAAAAGTGTATATAGAACCTTAGCTATGATTACACAAATAGGTGTTAGTATGCTAACACCTATTTTGGTTTTTACTTTTTTAGGGGCGTGGATTGATGAGAAGTTTCATACCACTTGGTTTCCTGTTTTGGTTGTTCTTGGAATAGCCGGAGGATTTCAGTCAGTTTATACGCTGACAAAGCACATAAATGAAGACGAGGAGGATCAGGAAAGTGACAAAGAAGCCAAATGAAACCTTGTTGGATTTAGTGTTTGGAGTAATTATTTATGGGATTATGTTAGAAGTAATTGGATTACTTGTGGTAGAGAATCCCTTATCCTATTCATTAGGATTATTCCTTGGTTGTGGAGTGGCAATTTTTCTCTCCATTCATATGTATGTGACGCTTGACGAGGCACTAGATATGGATGAGAAAAGTGCAACAAGGTATATTACCAAGCAAGGAATTTTTAGAGCTGTAGTTATGTTAGTGGCAGCTGCAATTGGCATGGTAGTACCTTTTATTAGCTTTATAGCAGTTATAATTGGTATTTTAGGTCTTAAAATTGCTGCGTATTTGCACGGTGTTACTAATCAATATATAACTAAATTTTTATTTACAAAAGGTAGGTGAGAATATGGGATTTGGTTTGAGCAGTGGAGGTCTTATGATAAGAGCTAGTGAAGAAGGCGTGGACTTTTTTAGTCATCCATTGATTCCTTTTCATATCGGAGGACAGGAAGTTTACCTTATGACAACTGAGGTGTGTACCTTGATTGTGTCTGTAGCGATTGTCATTTTTGCACTGATTGCAAGGGCAAAATTAAAGGCTGATGCTGAAACACCATCAGGTCTACAGAATTTTGTGGAGTTTTTAGTGGAGAGCTTAGACAAGGTTGTAGATAACAGTATGGGTAAGTTTGGTAAGAAGTATGCCAACTATATTGGAACTATTATGTTATTTATTTTTATTTCCAATATATCAGGTTTATTTGGCCTTAGACCTCCAACAGGAGACTATGCCACTACTTTATCATTGGCACTTATTACCTTTGTTTTAATTCAGTATGCTGCGATTAAGACAAGTAAATTTGAAACATTTACCAATTTATTTAAGCCAATTCCACTACTATTTCCAATTAACTTAATTGGAGAATTTGCAACACCATTATCATTGTCATTACGTTTATTTGGTAACATAATGGCAGGTACTATCATGTTAGCACTTTATTATGGATTATTACCAATTTTTGCAAAGCTTGGTATACCCGCATTTTTACATGTGTATTTTGACTTGTTCTCAGGAGCAATTCAAACCTATGTATTCTCAATGTTAACTATGGTATTTATTACTGATAAGCTTAATGCTTAACAAAGTGTCAATAAATTGACACTTGAAAGTTTGCAAATGCAAACTCAAATTCTTATAAGAAAAGGATAATTTAAGGAGGAATTACATTATGAATAACATCACAAACGAAGGTTTAATTTTAGCATGTTCAGCAATTGGTGCTGGTCTAGCAATGATCGCAGGTATCGGACCTGGTGTAGGACAAGGTTACGCAGCTGGACAAGGTGCAGCAGCAGTAGGACGTAATCCTGGAGCAAAATCAGATGTTACTTCAACCATGCTTTTAGGACAAGCCGTTGCAGAAACAACAGGTTTATATGGTTTGGTTATCGCTCTTATTTTATTATATGCTAACCCATTATTATCAAAATTCTTAAAATTGTAATTAAGCCTGTAAAAGGGAATATGCAACCTAAAATAATCCGAAGGGAGGCTTAGACGTGGACGGAAATTTAGTTAATTTATTCTCCAATGCTTTGTTAAGTGCTGATGGAAGAATGTTTGGACTTGATGCTCAGCTTTTATTTGAATTATGTATTCAAGGTATCAATATTTTAATTCTATTTACATTTTTATCTTATATTTTGTTTAATCCAGTTAGAGATTTACTAAACAAACGTAAAGAGAAAATCAAGTCAGACCGAGAAGAAGCACAAAGAGATAAAGAAGAAGCACAAAAGTTCAAGGCTGAATACGATGAGAAGATTAAAACTGTAGACAAAGAAGCAGAAGAACTGCTTAGTGCTGCCCGTAAAAAAGCGTTAAAGCGTGAAAATGAAATTATTGATGAAGCGAAAGCAGAGGCTGCTCGTATCATTGCTCGTGCTAATAACGAAATAGAGTTAGAAAAGAAAAAAGTAAAAGACGAACTTAAGAAAGAAATGATTTCTATCGCTACAGTTATGGCTGAGAAAATGGTGGCAGTTTCTATTGACTCAGCAAAGCAGGATGCTTTGATTGAAGAAACTTTAAAAGAGATGGGTGAGGAAACATGGCTAAGTTAGTAAGTACTACTTATGGTGATGCATTATTTGAACTTGCTTTAGAAGAAAATAAAATTGACTCAGTAAGTGAAGAGGTTACATTTTTAAAAGATGTATTCAAGGAAAATGATGAATTACTAAAAATAATGAATCATCCAAAGGTTCCAAAAGAAGAAAAGGTAAGCTTGGTACAAAAGATTTTTACCAATCAGATTTCTGATGATTTAGTTGGTTTTCTTACTGTCGTTGTAACAAAAGGTAGATATAACGAAATTTTTGAAATATTTGATTACTACGAAGCAAAGGTAAGAGAATACAAAAACATTGGAGTTGCTAAGGTTACATCTGCTGTGGAATTAAGTGCTGAGAAAAAACAGCAAATCGAAGAAAGATTATTAGCAATTACAAAATATACTAGTTTCCAAATGGATTTTCATGTGGATGAATCTATTATTGGTGGATTAATTATCAAAATTGATGATAAGGTTGTGGATAACAGCATTAAAACCAAATTGGAGACTATGTCAAGACAATTAGCAAAAATACAGCTTAATTAGTTTAATAAGAAAAGAGGTGTTTCAGCTCCATGAACTTAAGACCAGAAGAAATAAGTGCTGTAATTAAAGAACAAATAAAAAATTATACTACTCAGCTTGAGACAAAAGAAGTAGGTACTGTAATCCAGGTAGCCGATGGTATTGCTCGTATTCATGGTTTAGAGAATGCCATGCAGGGAGAACTTCTTGCTTTTCCAGGTGAAGTATACGGAATGGTGCTTAACTTAGAAGAAGATAATGTAGGAGCTGTTTTATTAGGAAGTGACAAGAATATTAACGAAGGTGACACCGTTCATACTACAGGTAGAGTAGTAGAGGTACCTGTTGGTGATGCTATGCTTGGTCGTGTCGTAAATGCCCTTGGACAACCGATTGATGGAAAAGGACCAATCGATACCAAGAAGACTCGTCAAATTGAAAGAGTTGCATCAGGTGTTATTTCTAGAAAATCTGTTGACACTCCACTACAAACAGGTATTAAAGCAATTGATGCCATGGTACCAATCGGTCGTGGGCAACGTGAGTTAATCATCGGTGATAGACAAACTGGTAAAACTGCTATTGCCATTGATACGATTATCAACCAAAAGGGACAAGGTGTAAAATGTATCTATGTTGCTATTGGTCAAAAAGCATCAACAGTAGCATCTATCGTAAAGACTTTAGAAGAATATGGTGCTATGGATTATACTACTGTAGTAGCATCTACAGCTAGTGAACTTGCACCACTTCAATATATTGCTCCATATTCAGGCTGTGCCATTGGAGAAGAATGGATGGAAAATGGAGAAGATGTATTAGTTGTATATGACGATTTAAGTAAGCACGCAGCTGCTTATCGTACACTGTCATTATTACTTAAGAGACCACCAGGACGTGAAGCATATCCAGGTGATGTTTTCTACCTACATTCAAAATTATTAGAGCGTGCAGCTAAGCTATCAGATGAATTAGGTGGTGGTTCTTTAACTGCTCTACCAATCATTGAAACACAAGCAGGTGATGTATCAGCATACATTCCTACTAACGTAATTTCTATTACAGATGGACAGATTTATCTTGAAACTGAAATGTTTAATGCAGGTTTCAGACCAGCGGTTAACGCAGGTTTATCTGTTTCTCGTGTTGGTGGTGCTGCTCAAATTAAGGCAATGAAGAAAATCGCTGCTCCAATTCGTGTGGAATTAGCACAATATCGTGAACTTGCTGCATTCTCACAATTTGGTTCAGAGCTTGATGCAGATACAAAAGAAAAGCTAGCACAAGGTGAGCGTATCAAAGAAGTATTAAAACAACCACAATATCAACCAATGCCAGTAGAAAAACAAATTTTAATTATTTATACTGCAACAAACAAATATTTAATTGATGTGGCTGTAGAGGATATTCAAGCATTTGAAAAAGGATTATTTGAATATGTAGATACAAAATATCCTGAAATTTTCTCAACAATTAGAGAGAAAAAGGCAATCGACGATGCCCTTGAAGAAGTGATTGTAAAAGCAATCAAGGAATTTAAGGAAGAATTTATGAAAGGGTAGCGAGGTGAGAAACGATGGCGTCAATGAGAGATATCAAAAGACGTAAATCAAGTATCCAAAGCACGCAACAGATTACCAAGGCGATGAAGCTGGTATCCACTGTTAAATTGCAAAAGGCAAAAGGTCGTGCAGAAAGCTCCAAGCCATATTTTGACTTAATGTACAAAACTGTAACTTCAATATTAGCAAAATCGGGAAACATTCAGCATCCATATTTAACTGCCAATGATTCTCCGAAAAAGGCAATTATTACAGTAACCTCTAATCGTGGATTAGCTGGTGGATATAATTCAAATATTATTAAATTAATTACTTCTTCAGATTTTAAAAAGGAAGATGTATTACTTTATACAGTAGGACGTAAGGGAAGCGATTCTCTTAGCAGAAAAGGCTACAAAATTGCTCAGGATTTTTCAGATGTAATCAATGAACCAATGTATAGCGATGCCCAGGAAATAGGAAATACTGTTTTAGAGCAGTTTGCAAAAGGTGAAATTGGAGAAATCTACCTAGCATATACAAGCTTTAAAAATACTGTTAGCCATGAACCTAAATTAATTAAGCTTTTACCAGTTTCTTTAGAGGATGTAGGGGAAGTAGATGAGGTTTCAAAGCTAACACCTATGAATTATGAGCCGGAAGCAGAGGAAGCTTTGGATATGATTTTACCCAAATATGTATGTTCTTTAATATTTGGAGCACTAGTGGAAGCGGTAGCTAGTGAAAATGGTGCCAGAATGGCAGCAATGGATTCTGCAACCAGCAATGCAGAAGAAATGATTGATAAATTGTCATTACTCTACAATAGAGCAAGACAAGGTTCAATTACACAAGAATTAACAGAAATTATCGCTGGTGCAAATGCGATTAATGAATAAAAGAAAAAGGAGTGAAAAAAGTGGCAGATAATAAAATGGGAAAAATCACTCAGATTATCGGTGCGGTACTAGACATTAAGTTTAGTGAAGGTAACCTTCCTGAAATTAATGATGCAATTAATATCGCAACCAAAGATGGTGGTAACCTTGTAGTAGAAGTATCCCAACACTTAGGTGACGATACTGTAAGATGTATTGCAATGGGACCAACAGATGGTTTGGTACGTGGTATGGCTGCCGAAGCAACAGGGGCACCTATTACAGTACCAGTAGGTGAAAATACATTAGGTAGAATGTTTAACGTACTTGGTGAACCAATTGATAATAAAGAAAAACCAAAGAACGTAGATTATTCTCCAATTCATAGAAAAGCACCAACCTTTGCTGAACAATCAACTTCTACAGAAATGTTAGAAACAGGTATCAAGGTAGTAGACTTACTTTGTCCTTATCAAAAGGGTGGTAAAATCGGATTATTCGGTGGTGCTGGTGTAGGTAAAACCGTATTAATTCAAGAGTTAATCCGTAATATTGCAACTGAGCATGGTGGTTACTCTGTATTTACTGGTGTAGGAGAAAGAACCAGAGAAGGAAATGACCTTTACCATGAAATGCAAGATTCAGGTGTAATCGAAAAAACTACCATGGTATTTGGACAAATGAATGAACCACCTGGTGCCAGAATGAGAGTTGGTTTAACTGGTCTTACTATGGCAGAACACTTCCGTGATAAAGGTGGTAAGGATGTGTTATTATTCATTGATAACATCTTCCGTTTTACTCAAGCTGGTTCCGAAGTATCAGCACTTTTAGGACGTATGCCTAGTGCGGTAGGTTACCAACCAACACTTCAAACAGAAATGGGTGCATTACAAGAGCGTATTACATCTACAAAGAATGGATCTATCACATCTGTACAAGCAGTTTATGTGCCTGCGGATGACTTAACAGATCCAGCTCCTGCAACAACCTTTGCCCATCTTGATGCAACCACTGTATTATCACGTTCTATTGTAGAGCTTGGTATTTATCCAGCGGTAGATCCACTTGAGTCAACATCAAGAATCCTAGATCCTCGTATCGTAGGGGAAGAGCATTATAAGGTTGCTCGTGGTGTACAGGAAATTCTTCAAAAATACAAAGAACTTCAAGATATTATTGCAATCCTTGGTATGGATGAATTATCAGAAGATGAAAAATTAATCGTTGCTCGTGCAAGAAAGGTACAAAGATTTTTATCTCAACCATTCTTCGTAGCAGGACAATTTACAGGATTGGAAGGTAAATACGTTCCAATTAGCGAAACCATCCAAGGCTTCAAGGAAATCATCGAAGGAAAGCATGATGATATACCTGAAAGTTATTTCTTAAATGCTGGTAATATTGATGATGTATTAGCAAGAGTGAAATAACAGAAGTGGAGGCAAACCATGGCGGATAAAACAGTACAATTACAAATTGTTTCACCGGATAGAATTTTCTACGAGGGAGAAGCCACAATGGTAGAAATGCATACCAGTGAAGGGGATATTGGTGTTTATCCAGACCATATCCCACTTACTACAACATTAGTGCCAGGAATTATTACCATTACAGAGACGGAAGGTGAAAAGCAAGCAGCGATTCACTCAGGCTTTGTAGAAATTCTAGGAGACAAAATTACCATATTGGCGGAAGTGGCAGAATGGCCTGAAGAAATTGATGTCCATCGTGCCGAAGAAGCCAAAATTAGAGCAGAACGCCGTTTGCGTGGAGAAGACGGAAAAGAAATCAATGTATTTCGTGCTGAAATGGCGCTTAGACGTTCCATTGCTCGAATTAACCTATCTAAGTATAGTAAATAAGAATAATGTATAAAAATAACCCCTTTTGTTCATACTAATGATAAACATATGAACAGGGGGTTTTTTTATGAGTAAAAAAACAAAACTATATTTCTGTCTTTTATTTTGGATATTAGCAGGAATACAAGTGGGAATTAATGAAATGATGAAACCTGATGATACTATAATAGAAGCCTTTTCCCACAATGAAAATATGAAGGTTCAAAGTAAACTAAAGCAATATGGTTTATTAAAGCAAGAGTTTACAAGCAAATATCAAAAGGAAACCTTTTTAAAGGAGGCTGCACAAAGGCTGGGTATTACAGAAGGCTATACCATGAAAAATAGTAGTCAGCAGGAGGTTGATAAAACGCAGCTTTCTATGAAAGGAAAATATGCGGATACTATTTTGCAAATTTCTAGCACTAAGTCAGAACAGGAAGAAGAAAAGAATTTTTTCATCGTACAAATTGATTTAAAAGAGAATATTGGGGATATTTTTTACTATAAGGAAAAGGTTGAGGATCTATTAAAAGCTTATCATATCAAAAAATCTCCACAGCTTTCCATATCAGGAAGGGTAAGTGGGGAGTTAAGCAGAAAAGAAAAGGATGCTTTTGTAAAGGATTTGCTAAAGGAGCTAAAGGGAAAAATAGTGATACAGCACAAGCAGGAGGAGCTATATACGGTATATGGCTATACGAAGAAAATAAAAAATTATACCATGGTAAATGGGAAAAAGATAAATTTTAATATTGCTTTTTCTTATGATGAGGAAAAGGAAGAAACTTGTCTTTATTTAGCAAGTCCAATTTTATCTATTGATTATTAGAATTTAATTTTTACAAGAAGTCAAAACTCTTATCCAACAAGGAGAATAAGAGTTCTGACTTTTTTCTTCTTAACCCTTGTATCCTTAGTAGAAGCGACTACGTCTTCTTCTATGACGATTTCTTCTGCAGTGCATTTCGTTGCATAAAATGACGTGAATTAAGTCGAAAATAGGATTTCTTCTAGGAGGCCGATTATGACGGTCGTCACGGTCATCGTCACGATTTTGGGTTTCCATCATTTCATCCTTGTAGGGGAGTTTGTCATAGATACGGTTTACAATGCTTGTAATTGCAACTTTGTCAGGGTATTCATCAAACATTAGACTACCTTCAAACTCTAATTGGTCACATTCATCCTCTGCTAATTTAGAGATTTCCTTCGCGATTTCCGGATACATACGTTTCATATAGGTTAAGTCTCGTTCTACATTCATTTCCTCTAATTCTGCCTGCTCTGGAAGAAAAATTTTTGGTAGCCAGGTGGGATTAAAGGAGGTTTCATTTTGATTTAAAATAGAAAATTCTTCGTTAAATTGATTTGGTTCCATCTTAAAAAGTCCTTTCATCATATATGAATAGTATATGAGTATTATGAAAAAGTGTGAAAAAGCATAGGTGTAATAGAATAGTAAGAAAAATTATGTTGAGAAATTTCTTTAATAGCATTAGAATGGTATTGTTAAAACAAAAGAAAGGGACAACACCCATGAATCGATTAATGGAACAAATAAAAAGTGAGTTAAATATAGATTTAGTACGAGTAATTATAAGTAACCCAAGACATAAAACAGAATGTAATAAAATTAAAATCAGACCAGTTTTAATAAAAGAAGCCTTATATTTCCAGTGTTCTAAGCAGGAAGGGAAAAAGGTCCTTCACGAAAATATAACCTATGAAGAAGTGGTTTCTCAGATTGAGAACTGGATGCTTTGTGAGTTTAAGCAAATTGAAGTTACTAGCCGAACAAAGGTGATTACAGCCATGGTAAATAAAAAAGGCACTGCAACCTTTAAGGTGAAAAATCAAGTAACCCAAGGTACAAAGGACCTTTCTCATAATCGCAAGAAGCAGTATATCCTAGAGGAAGGGGAGGTAGTTCCTTTTCTTGTGGACTTAAATGTAATGTCAAAGGATGGGAAGATTTTAAAACCGAAATACGATAAGTTTAAACAAATCAATCGTTTTTTGGAATTTATACGAGATGTAGTGGAATATTTACCAAAGGATAGGAAAAGCACCATTATCGATTTTGGCTGTGGAAAATCCTATTTAACCTTTGCAATGTATTATTATTTAAAGGAAAAGCTAGGACTAGACATTCGGATTATTGGTCTTGATTTGAAAAAAGATGTAATTGAGCATTGTAACAGCCTAGCAGAGAAATATGGCTATGATGAATTATGCTTTTATGAAGGAAGCATAGAAGAATTTACAAAGGTGAATCAAGTAGATATGGTGGTAACACTTCATGCTTGCGATACGGCAACAGACTATGCCCTTCATAAGGCGATTACTTGGGGGGCAAAGGTGATTTTATCTGTACCTTGCTGTCAGCATGAACTAAATGGGCAAATAGAAAATGAAGTATTACAACCAATTTTAAAATATGGTCTTATTAAGGAAAGAATGGCGGCACTGATTACAGACGGTGTAAGAGGGCAGCTATTAGAGGCAGCAGGCTATCATACTCAGATTATGGAATTTATTGATTTAGAGCATACGCCAAAAAATATTTTAATTCGAGGCATTAAAACAAAAGAAGGAAAAGGCAATTTGGATGAATATTACAAATTGAAGGAGTTTCTTCATATTCAGCCTACATTAGAACAATTATTACAGGATTCAGTCATGAAATAAGGAAGGAGGGAACATTTGTGAAACAAGCGATTATAAAAGTTGTTATTTTAGTGACTATTTTTGTAGGTTCTTTATTTGGATTTAACCTTTTAATGGGAAATAAACAAAATACCATGGCGGCGGAAATGGAAGAAGCAACTTTACCTTTAGTGGCTCTTAAATGTGAAGGTCAAACCATTAATTCTCTTCATGGCTATGTCAATGACATGGATGCAGCGCTAGTAAGTGATTCTATTACTCCAATGGAGGAAGGTCAGTCTCTTACAATTTTAATTTCACCCTATAAAAATGAAATTAAACAGGTATATTATGAGATTACCAGTCAAGATGGCACTTCCTTAATTGAAGAGGGAACCATTAAGGAGTTTAAGGAAAAGAAACAGGTATTACAAGGGAACTTAAAGGTGCAAACTCCTTTAGAGGCAGAGAAAGAATATCTATTAAAAATGATGGTAATGACAAACAGTGGAAGAAACTCTTCTTTTTACACTAAGATTATAAAAAAAGAGGAGACTCATATACAGGAATGTCTTAGGTATGTGATGAACTTTCACAAGGTTATTTTTGACAAGGAAAAAGCAGTAGAAATTCAAAAGAACTTAGAAACAAAAGAAGAATTAGTACACAATACCCTTGCTAAGGTAAATATCAACTCTACCTTTGATTTGATTACCTGGGGAAGCTTAAAGCCTAAGGTATTAGGAAGTGTGATTCCAACTGTAAAAGAGGTAACAGAGGATACTTGTGTAGTAGAGCTTTTTTATACCATTAGTGCGGAGAATAAAAAAGGGGTTCCTGAGCTTTATCATGTAGTGGAATATTATAGGGTAAAATGGTCTGCTGATAGAATGTATTTGCTAGAATATGAGCGTACTCAGGAAGCCTTATTTTCAGGGGAAATTATTGATCCTGCCCAGAATCAATTTAAAATCGGAATTGGCTCTAATGAGGATATTGATAGTATTACCAGCGAGGACAGCCAAAAGGTTGCCTTTGTAAGAGAAGGACAGCTTTGGTATTACGATTATAAAAATGTGTCTCTTACTCAGGTATTTAGCTTTAGACAAAAGGATAGCAACGATTTGCGAAACAACTACAATCAGCACAAAATTAAGCTGTTAAGCATGGATAAAGAGGGAGTAATTTCCTTTATTGTTTATGGCTACATGAATCGTGGTAAGCATGAAGGGGAAACGGGAATTAGTGTATATGAATACGACCCAGCTGCGAAACGCATTGAGGAATTGGTATTTATTGTATCTAACCAGCCTTTTGAAACCTTAAAGGAAGAGGTAGAACAGGTGGCATATAGAAATAATAAAGGGAATTTTTATGGTATGCTAGGGGGACAGGTATATACCATTAATCTAGAGCGAAAAGATGTGGACGTATTAGCAAAGGAAATGACGGTAGAAAGCTGTGTTTCTTCAGAGGATTCTAGATATATTGCACTTCAGGATAATGTGAATTTGCAAAAAAATAATAAAATTACAGTATATGATTTAAAAACTGGCCACATCTTTGAGATTAAGGGTGGAAAAAATAATCGAATTAAGGCATTGGGATTTGTAAATGGAGATTTCATTTACGGAACAGCCAAGTCTTCTGATATTAAGAAAAAGTCAGACGGAAGCCTTGTATTTCCAATGTCAAAGGTAGAGATTATGAATCAGGAGGAGGAAAT
>JAFPBJ010000104.1 GCA_017390525.1 Lachnospiraceae bacterium
GAACGCTACAAAATGATTACAAAGGAATCAAAAGCATTACTTAGTGGAGAATATGGTCAAACAGTAAAACCATTTAATAAAGAAGTGCAAAAGAAGGCAATTGGAGATAAAGAACCAATTACTTGTAGACCAGCTGATTTACTAGAGCCTGAATTAGATAAAATTGAAGCAGAAATGGCACAATGGAAAGAACAAGACGAAGATGTTTTATCTTATGCATTATTCCCACAGGTTGCCACAGAATTTTTCAAATATCGTAAGGCGCAAAAAACAAAAGTAGATGCAAATCTAGGAAGTGCTGAAAACAAAACATATCCAGTATAAAAAATAAAAAAGAGAAAACAGTCTGATTCCTTAAGGTCAGGCTGTTTTCTTTCATAAAGTATGGGAGACAAAAAATTGAAGCAGGTAATTGTAATAGGAGCAGGAGCAGCAGGTATGATGGCTGCAATTGCTGCGGCAAGAAATAATAAAAAAGTAATTTTAATAGAAAAAAATGAAAAGGTAGGGAAAAAACTGTTTATTACAGGAAAGGGCAGATGTAATATTACAAATGCGTGTGATATAGAGGATTTGCTATCTAATATAGTAACCAATCCTAAATTTTTATATAGTGCGCTTTATACCTTTACCAATGATGATATCGTAACGTTACTAGAGGAATTAGGTTGTAAAACCAAGGTAGAAAGAGGAAATCGAGTGTTTCCTGTATCGGACAAGTCTTCAGATGTAATTGGAGCCTTAAAAAGAGAATTAAATCGACTCAAAGTAGAAATTCTATTAAATACAGAGGTTACTTCTTTAATCATAGAAAATGGTATTTGTACTGGAGTAAATTTAAAAAATAAAAAGAAAATGTTAGGGGATGCAGTAATTGTAGCTACTGGAGGCATTTCCTATGCACCTACAGGTTCCACTGGGGATGGCTATGAATTTGCCAAAGTCGCAGGACATCACATTGTAGAGCCAGTTCCATCCCTTGTACCATTTAACATTGAGGGAGAGGAAGTAAAAGCATTGCAAGGGTTGTCCCTTAGAAATGTTGGAGTAAAGGTTTTTAGTGGGAAAAAAGTTATTTATGAGGAACAGGGAGAATTGCTATTTACCCATTTTGGTATGAGTGGACCAACTATATTAAGTGCTAGTGCCTATGTAAAGCCTAAGCAAAAGGAAAAGCTTACAGTTACCATTGATTTAAAACCTGCCTTAAGTGAAAAACAGCTAGACCAAAGACTGTTAAGAGATTTTGAAAAAAATAAAAATAAACAATATAAAAATTCCTTAGAAGACTTATTGCCAAAAAAATTAATTCCTATTATAATGAATCGAAGTAACATATCACCTGAAAAAAAGGTGAATGAAATTAGTAAGACAGAGCGCCAACAATTGTTAAAGGTATTGAAGGAATTTGCCTTTGAGGTAAGTGGCTTAAGAGGCTTTCAAGAAGCGATTATTACAAAGGGTGGCGTAAATATAAAGGAAATTGAGCCTAATACTATGGAGAGCAAAGAGGTAAAACAGCTGTTTTTTGCAGGAGAGGTGTTGGACTTAGATGCCTTAACAGGAGGATTTAATTTACAAATTGCCTGGTCTACAGGATATTTAGCAGGGCTTTGTTGTTAAAATAAGAAAAAGGAAGGAAAAAATAATGTTTAGTATTGCTATTGATGGACCTGCAGGTGCAGGAAAAAGTACCATTGCAAAATTAGTTGCCAAGGAATTAGAAATTGCCTATTTAGATACAGGAGCACTTTATAGAGGAATTGGATATTATTTAAATGAAAAAAAGGTGGATGTGTTAAAGGAGGAAAAGGTAAAAGAAGCCATAGCTTCCTACAAGGTACAATTAGCCTTTGAAGAGAAACAACCACAAATCTATGTAAATGACAGTAATGTAACAGCCTATTTACGTACAGAAGAGGTAGGAAATATAGCTTCTAAAATTGCTACCTATTCTTGTATCAGAGAAAAATTATTAAGCGTTCAGCAGGAAACTGCAAAAAAAATGGATGTAGTTATGGATGGAAGAGATATTGGAACCAATGTACTACCAAATGCTAATCTAAAAATTTATTTAACTGCTAGCGTGTCAGAGAGAGCAAATAGAAGATATAAGGAGCTTGTAGAAAAAGGAGAAAGCTGTGATATTGCTAAAATTGAAGCGGATATTAAAGCAAGAGATAAACAGGATATGCAACGAGAAATTGCACCTTTAAGACAAGCAGAAGATGCTATTTTAATTGATTCAAGCCAAATGACTATTGACGAGGTAGTAGAACAAATTGTAAAAGAAGCAAAGGAAAGAAAAGAATGAAATTATTAGTGGCAAAATCAGCAGGCTTTTGTTTTGGAGTGAAAAGGGCGGTAGAAACCGTTTACGAAGAAGTAAGAAAAGAAACGAATCAGCCAATTTACACTTTTGGTCCGATTATTCATAATGAAGAGGTAGTAAAGGATTTAGAAAAAAAGGGAGTTACAGTATTAGAAACAAAAGAAGATTTAAAAAAGGCTAAGAAAGGAACTGTCATTATTCGCTCCCATGGCGTTTCCAAAAATGTATATGAATTAATTGAAAAGGCAGGACATAACATAATAGATGCCACTTGTCCCTTTGTGCTTAAAATTCACAAAATTGTGGAAAAGGCTAGTGAAGAGGGAAAGCATATTATCATTATTGGAGATGAAAATCACCCAGAGGTACAAGGTATACAAGGCTGGTGTAGCGGGGACTATACAATCCTAGATTCTGTGGAAAAAGCAAGCAATTTAAGTCTTTTGGAACACAAAAAAGTGTGTATGGTAGCTCAAACGACATTTAATTACAAGAAATTTCAAGAATTAGTTGAAATTATTTTAAAAAAGAGGTATGATATAGATGTGTGTAATACGATTTGCAATGCTACTTGGGAAAGACAAGAGGAAGCAAGAGAAATTGCTAGTCAAGTAGATGCAATGATTGTGGTTGGTGGCAAGCATAGCTCCAATACACAAAAATTATACCAAATTTGTAAAAAAGAATGTGAAGATACTTACTATATACAGCAACTAGAGGATTTGGATGTAAGAAGATTACAGTCCAGTAATAGCGTAGGTATTACAGCAGGGGCATCAACCCCAAACTATATTATTAAGGAGGTTCAAACTGCAATGTCAGAAAAAAGTTTTGAACAATTATTAGAAGAAAGTTTAGTTACAATTAGAAATGGGGAGGTTGTCAAGGGTACTGTTATCGCTGTTAAAGAAGACGAAATCATCTTAAACATCGGATACAAAGCTGACGGTATTATCACTAGAAGTGAATATACCAATACACCTAATGTTGATTTAACAACTCAGGTAAAAGTTGGCGATGAGATGGAAGCAAAAGTATTAAAAGTAAACGATGGCGAAGGTCAAGTATTACTTACTTATAAGAGATTAGCAGCTGAAAAAGGCAATAAACGTCTTGAGGAAGCATTTAACAATAAAGAAGTGTTAAAAGCAAAAGTAAACCAAGTATTAGACGGTGGTTTAAGCGTAGTAGTAGATGAAGCTAGAATCTTTATTCCAGCAAGCTTAGTATCAGATACTTATGAGAAGAATCTTGAGAAGTACGCTGGACAAGAAATTGAATTCGTAATTAGTGAATTCAACCCTAGAAAACGTAGAGTAATTGGTGATAGAAAACAATTACTTGTAGCAGCAAAACAAGAAAAACAAAAAGAATTATTTGAAAAAATCAGCGTTGGAATGACAATCAAAGGAACTGTAAAAAATGTAACAGACTTTGGTGCATTTATTGATTTAGGTGGAGCTGATGGATTACTTCACATCTCTGAAATGTCTTGGGGTAGAGTAGAAAACCCTAAAAAGGTATTTAAAGTAGGTGACGAAGTAGAAGCCTTTATTAAAGATATTCAAGGTGAAAAAATCGCCTTAAGTTTAAAATTTGAAAATGCAAACCCTTGGTTAGATGCAGAAACAAAATATGCAGTAGGAAATGAAGTAACTGGTAAGGTTGCTAGAATGACAGATTTTGGTGCATTTGTTGAATTAGAGCCAGGTGTAGATGCATTATTACATGTATCACAAATTGCAAAAGAACATATTGAAAAACCAGCAGACGTATTAAAGGTTGGTCAAGAAATCACTGCAAAAGTAGTAGACTTTAAGAAAGATGAAAAGAAAATCAGCTTAAGTATCAAAGCTTTAGCAGGTGATGATGCTGAAGAAGCACAAGATTCTGCTACAACAGAAGAATAAGATTAGCAAAAAGGTATCATGGGGGATTACTATGTTTGATTACGAAATGTTCAAAGATCAAATCCTCAAGTTAACTACAATAGACCTGAATGCATACAAAGAGCGTCAAATGAAACGAAGAATTGACGCTCTTATTAGTAAACACGGATTTAGTGGATATGAAGAGTTTGTCAAAGCAATTAAGGTGGATAAGGATTTATTTGAAACCTTTGTAGCATATCTTACTATTAATGTATCAGAGTTTTATCGCAATCCAGGACAGTGGAAGATTTTAGAGGATGAAGTTTTACCATTATTAATGAAACAGAATCAGGGTCAGCCTTTAAAAATATGGAGTGCAGCCTGTTCTACAGGAGACGAGCCGTATTCTTTAGTTATGCTTTTAACAAAATTTTTCCCATTAAGACAAATAAAGGTGATTGCCACAGATATTGACAAACAGATTTTAGCAAAAGCGAAATTAGGTTTATATGATGAGAAGAGCTTGCAAGGTTTACCGCAGGAATTTAAGGACAAGTATTTTACTAAGGTAGGTCAGCGTTCTTACACAATATCTGGTGAAATTAAATCGTGTGTTGAATTTAGAGAACATAATTTGTTAAGAGATACCTATATTTCTGGGTGTGACTTAATTGTTTGTCGTAATGTAATGATTTACTTTACCGAGGAAGCTAAGATAGAGATTTATAAACGATTTAATCAAGCATTAAAGAAAGATGGCGTTTTATTTGTAGGTAGTACAGAACAGATTATTCAAGCACAAAGTTTGAATTTTAAGGCGCTTCAATCATTTTTCTATCAAAAAATTGATTCCTAAAAGAGTTAGAATCAGTAAGAGAGTAAATAAAGTGAAGGTTTCACTTTATTTACTCTCTTTTTTTAGGTATTCCAGTATATGGATAGTATAGTTTTGTAAAATAAGAGGATTATTTTTTACTTCATCCGTAAGCTCAAAGTAATTGGTTTTATCATAGTAATCAATTTTAAAGTAGGGCTCAATCTGTTCGTTAAATTGTGGTAGAAATTTCCCGGTTTTTTTACTGTAGCAGGTGGCTGCTTTTGCTTTTGTGCGATAATCCTTGTCTACATAAAAGGCAACAGATTTGTGAATAGAGATATCCTCCTTTGGAAGATAATAGTAATCTTTATAATTTTTATAAAAGAATTTCATTTCACCAGTATAAATAGGAACAGTCAGAGTTCCATGGTCTTGAAAGGCTAAAAAAGTAATTCCATTTTTTCCGATACTAATTCGTTTTTTTATTGGGAAAAATAGATTCATTTTTAGTACAATCTGTGATGTTTCTTCTACAATGGAATCAAAGGAAATATTACCAGTAAATAATTCTTCATAATTTAGTATTTCACTAATATTTAACATACCTTCAATATCTTCGGTATTATGAAGGAGCAAAAAGTCTTCTAGCTCTTTTTCTTTGTTTTTTACATACTTTTCATAAATTGTAATTAACTCTCCGCCGTGAAAGGTATCTGTTCTATTATAATCCAAAAATAATTCTATATCCTTTTGTTTCAAGGAATCTAGATGAAGGATTTTTTGAAAGGGGCGAATTCTTTTATATATATCTAAGCTTTCTAAAGAAAGAAAGCTTGGAGCAAGCGCATATTTTATACATTTTTTTTCTAAATAGGGTAAATCAAACCCTTCTCCATTATAATGAATTAATGTAGTGAATTGCTTTGATAGGTTGCAAAATGCAGTTAATAATTCTAGCTCGCTTTCTTTGTCATCATTCAATAATTGAAGCAAATGCCAACTATTATTTTTATAAAAAGCGCAACCAATCAGATAAAGAGTAGTACTAGAAGCAGAAAAACCAGTGGTTTCAATATCAAAGAAAAGAAGCTGTTCTAGTTGATTTTTTACCTGAAAAGGGTAGGTTGGGGTTATATTAAGCTGTTTGGTATATTGTTTCATA
>JAFPBJ010000105.1 GCA_017390525.1 Lachnospiraceae bacterium
TTACTTTGCCGAGGAGGTTCTTAGCACCTATGAATATAAGAGGCTGATTCGTGCTAGTGATCGAGCGACGCTTCTTAATCTTATGGTGGGAATCAACGGCTATACCCTATGCTCTGGAATCATTTGTGAGGAATTAAACGGCTCTGATTACTGTGCGGTAAAATTAAAGACGGATGAAAAAATGACCATAGGATACATTTCACGAAAAGGTGCAGCCATGAGTGAAATTGGTCAAAAATATATTGAAATCCTATCAAGATATAAAGAGAAGGTACTAGGCTAGTAGGAGGATTCGAATTGAATTTGCGAAGCAAGCGCACAAGAAGTGGTTATACTTATAAGAAGTGTAACCACTTCTTTGACTGTTATAGCTTTTACCTATAAGCGAATATAGAAAAGCAAGATTATCCAAGCAAGAAATTGTGTGATAGTATTGAGACATGGAAATCATACAAAGTTTGTAGGAAAAGAGGTAGAGACTATGGCAAGAAATTATTTATTTAAAGCGTATCAAACAGAAGACTATATCAAAATTGCAGAAGAAACAGCAAGATGGATTAAAACCACAGAAAAAATCACACCATACGGAAAGAGATGGGATCAAAGTCCAGACTCAGAGGAGGATTTTTCAGATTACCCAATGTTAACAGAAAAAGCCCTATACGGTGGTTCCGCAGGCGTTGGATTATTTTACTTACGTTTGTATCAGGTAACTAAGAAGGAAGAATATTTACTTGAGGCAAAGGCAGCAGCGGATGACATTATTGCAACAGACGAAGGTCCTAGCTACTATGAAAAAGCATTACAAGCAAAGGGGACAGAGGATAAGCTAGTTCATGTAAAAAATATGCCATGTTGGATAATAGGCTACTATAACGGACCAACAGGAAGTGCATATTTAGTACTAAAGCTTTATGAGGTAACAAAGGAAGAAAAATACAAGGATTATGTAATCAAAGTAGCAGACGACCTTTTGGCTACTAAAAAGCAAGCACCAGAGGGAATCTACTGGAGTGAACAAAATGATTTGTGTGGAGATGCAGGCTTCGTTACTTATCTCGTTTCTGTTTGGGAATTAACCAAGGATGAGAAATATTTAGAGGCAGCAAGAGCCTTAGGAAATTATATCGTTTCCAAGGGAAAGGAAGCACCTAAGGGTGGAAAGTACTGGAATGTGGTAGACTTAACCATTATTGATTTCCCTAGTGATGTATTTTGGGTAAATCTTGCTCACGGTACTTCAGGTGTTGCTTGGATTTTTACTATTCTATATAAAGCAACAAAGGATGAGGTATTTTTACAGGCAGCTAAGGATGGGGCAGAGTATATTAAAGGTATCGCTGTGGGAGATGACAATGCAGTGCTTGTTCCATACCTAGATAGCTTAGAGAGAGGTCCTTCTACAGAATTTTATTACTTAAGCACCTGCCACGGACCAGCAGGAACTGCCCTTTTATTTGAAGCATTATATAAAATTACTGGGGAACAGGACTATCTAGATTGGGTGAAGAAGCTTTCAAGAGGTATCATTGAAGCGGGAGCTCCTGAAAATTATTCAAGAGGATACTGGAGAAGCCAAGCATTATGCTGCGGTACTCCTGGATTGTTAGAGCATTTTATCTCTGTATACAAATTAACAGGAGAAGAAGAATTCTTAAATTATGCAAAACGTACTGCAAGAACCATTATTGGCCAATCTCATATAGATGATAGCCAAACAGACATTTACAAGGCTGGAAATTCCAGAAGATGGCTTGGAAACTGGTGGAGAACCATTCCACAGGATGTACATACTTATTCAGGCTTATATATTGGTACAGCAGGAAATGCATGGAGCTTATTATCCTTAGTAGGGGTATTAAAAAATGAAGAATATGTACAAATCGTTGAGTACAATTATCAATAGGAAAGGATGAAGTATTATGGGAAAAATTTATGATTCAATTACAGAGCTTGTTGGAAAAACACCATTAGTTAGATTACATAGATATGAGGAGGCAGAAGGGGTACAAGGACATATTTTAGGAAAATTTGAATATTTTAATCCTTCAGGAAGTGTAAAGGATAGAGCAGCCCTTAACATGATTGAACAAGCAGAATATGAAGGAAAATTAAAGTCAGGAATGACCATTGTAGATTACACCAGTGGAAATACAGGTATTGGTACGGCTACCTTTGCCAATGCAAAAGGCTATCATTATGTAGCAGTCATTCAACCAGGTGTATCTGTAGAGCGCTCTCAGATTTTAAAGGCATTAGGTGCAGAGCTTTTGCAAGTAACAGATGTTCCAGGCTTTGCGGAAATGCTAAAAACTGGACTTTCCTTAGAAGGCTTGGGAGAGGTAATGGGTAACTTTGCCAAATCCAAAGGCTGGTTTTATCTAGACCAATGCTCGAATCCAGAGAATTCTAGAGCCCATATTCTTGGAACAGGCCCAGAGATTTGGGAGGATACAGATGGAAAAGTAGATTATGTAGTTCAATTAGTAGGGACAGGTGGTACTCTATCAGGCTTATCAGCCTACTTTAGACAAAAAAATCCAGACGTAAAAATCATTGGAGCACAACCAGCCAAACAATCCCTAAAGGATCCAGCATATCCAGAAAGAAATACCATTGATGGTGTGTTAAAATTTGACGGCGTGCCAGATGATAAAGTGCCAACCCTATTTCGCCAGTTTAACACCTACTATGATGAATGCTTCGACGTCATTGCGGAGGATGCATATGAAACAGGAAGAAAATTAGTAAGCCAAGAAGGATTTTTCGTAGGACAATCCGCAGGAGCAGCCCTTTGGGTAGCAACACAAATTGCCAAACGCCCAGAGGCAGCAGGAAAAAATATTATTGTTATCTTGGCAGACAATGCCTTTAAATACCTATCAACAAATATGTATAAATAGGAATAATAGGTCATTGCGAAACGCAGTTTATATCTTCTGTAGTTGTACAAAATATACATACCAACGCAAGCACGCTCTCGCTACGTTGTCCCTCGTAGCAGACACATAATGCGTCAAA
>JAFPBJ010000106.1 GCA_017390525.1 Lachnospiraceae bacterium
TTAAATTAATTGTGTTAATATTAATTGGTGGAGCACTAATTATTTTTGGTAGTGATGTAACAGTAGATGCAGCTTGTGATTTAGCAAAAATCTTTGGTATGAGCGAAAGAGTAATCGGACTTACCATTGTGGCATTAGGTACTTCCTTACCAGAATTAATTACTTCAATTACTGCGGGAATTAAGGGTAAAGCTGATATTGCCATTGGAAACATTGTAGGAAGTAATTTGTTTAATATTTTATTCGTTCTAGGAACGGCAGCAATTGTAACACCAATTCCTTATGCAAAGAACTTTAAGATAGATACCATTATTATGATTGTTGCAGTTGTATTATTACTTCTTGGAGTATGCAATAAGGAAAGAAAATTAAAACGTCCAGCAGGTGGTGTTTTACTAGCTACTTATATAGGATATTTAGCATATATTTTACTTCAATAGGTTTTATAAAAGCACATGATAAATGGAAGCTAAGCAGGGGTTTAGCTTCCATTTGTTATATCATCTTCTTCTATCATTCGATAGCCAATTCCTACCTCTGTAAAAATATATTGAGGTTCGGCAGGATTATTTCCTATTTTTCTACGAATATTTGCCATGTTTACTCTAAGAATGCGATTGTCCTCTTCCATATAAGGTCCCCAAATTTGTTTCATAATAAAATCATAGGTTAATACTTTGCCAGAATGTTTTGCAAGGAGAGCAATGATTTTGAATTCAATTTGGGTAAAATGAACAGGCTCATCATTGATGGTAACGATTCTTTTATCAAAATTAATTTTTAATCCCTTTGCTTTAAAAATCTTAGCTTGGGAGGAAGAACCTGCCATATTACTGTGGCGTAGGGCAGTTCTAATTCTAGCTAATAATTCTTCGATTCCAAAGGGCTTGGTGATATAATCATCTGCACCTAAATCTAGAGCTAGTACCTTGTCTTTTTCTTGCGTTCTTGCAGAAATAACGATAATTGGAATGAGAGACCAATTACGTACCTGCTCAATGACACAAATACCATCCTTGTCTGGCAATCCTAGGTCTAGTAAAATTAAGTCTGGACATTGGGAGGTGACAAGACTAATGCCTTCCTTTGCAGTTTGAGCGGTAATGATTTTGTAGCCATGACCAGTTAATGAGGTAGACATAAATTCGCAAATGTTTTTTTCATCTTCTATAATTAAAATAGTTGTTTTTTGATTTTTCATAGTCATTATCCTTTCTTTGGAATGTTAGTATAATAAGGTATAAAGGATTAAGAGCTAGTCAGACTCTTTTGGCAGAGAAAAAATAAATTCGGCACCTTCCTTATGATTTTTTGCTATAATGGTTCCCTGATGGGCTAAAATAATGGTTTTGCAAATAGATAGCCCAATTCCCATACCTTTGTGAGAGTTGCTGTTGTTGTCGTTATAAACAGTACCATCAAAAATAGTATCAATTTCTTCTTCGCAAATTCCTACACCATAATCAATAATATGAAAGGAAACCTCTTTCACACTCTCTATTACTTGGCATTCAATGGGACGGGTGCTTTTAGAATGAAAGACAGCATTTTCTAGCAAATTAATCAGTACTTGTTCAATGAGCACTGCGTCCATAGGAAGAAATATTACTTCAGCTGGTACTGTTACGTTTACAGTAGCAGTAGGAACGCGTTTCTTAAAACGTAGTAGAGCCTCAGATACCACTTCCTCTACAGATTCTAAGGCTTTAGAAACAGTAGCATTGTTGCAAGAAATTCGTGTAACGGATAATAAATTTTCTACCATATTTAATAAAAAATTAGAGTCCTCAAAAATATTTGTAACTAAGTCAGTTTTTGCAGCCTCTGACAAACGCTCTTTATTTTCTAAATAAGTGGCACTAGAGCCAATAATGCCAGTTAAGGGGGTTCGTAAATCATGAGAAACAGCTCTAAGTAAATTGGCTCTCAGTTTTTCTTTTTCGGCTTCCTGAAGTAGCTTTTCTCTTTCTAGGGCAACCTTTGTTTGTTTCTTTAGATTCGTTGTGGTTAATGAAGTAATCAAACTAATAAAGGACATACAAAAGAAGGTAATTGGATAACCACTTAAGGTAAAGTTAAAGGCAAAATAAGGATATGTAAATAAAAAGTTGACACAAAAAATACTAATTAGGGAAGCGAATATACCATACCAATAGCCGTCTGTATACCGAGCAATTAACACTAAACCTAGAATATATTGAAGTATAATACAAGCGGAATTACTTGTAATCTGTAGTAAATAAAAGGAAGAAGCAGTAATGACTGCAAGTATAATAAAGGTAATTAATAGATTGGTAAAAAAACGTTTTATTTGAAGGGGAGAAAAGGTAAAATGAATCATAGTTATCCTCCTACTTGTTGTATTTTTTGCGACATCCGAGTTGTGCTATTAACTAGGAATGTCCTAGCTTTTGTTACGACTATTATACCTCACGTTTCGTGGATTTACCAAGAGAAATGTCGTTAAAAAACTGCTAAGAAATAGGAGGAAAAGAAAAACTAAAGGGAAACATAATAATATTATGCGTTTTGGTGAAAAAACTGTTAAAAATTTATAAAGAAATTGTGAAAAAGGTTGATTTGATGTTTGGGTAATGGTAAAATGTGTATGTATATTGATGAAAATACTTTCGTAATATACATATAATTTGTTACTGTTGTATTGCTTTGGAAGGAAACTACCTAAGAATAGTAGCTTACCAAAGCAAATCAAAAAGGAGGTTGTTACATATGAGATTTACATTACCAAGAGATATTTATTACGGAAAGGATTCTTTAGAAGAATTAAAAAATATTTCAGGTAAAAAGGCAGTACTTGTATTAGGAGGAGGATCTATGAAGCGTTTTGGCTTTGTAGATAAAGTAGTGTCTTATTTAAATGAAGCAGGAATTGAAGTGAGATTATTTGAAAATGTAGAGCCAGATCCTTCTGTAGAAACTGTAATGAAGGGTGCTGCTTTTATGAGAGAATTTGAGCCGGATTGGATTATTTCTATGGGTGGTGGCTCACCAATTGATGCAGCAAAAGCAATGTGGGTATTTTATGAATATCCAGATACAAGCTTTGAAGATATTATTCAACCATTTTCATTCCCAACCCTTCGTAAAAAAGCAAAATTCTTAGCAATTCCATCTACTTCAGGAACAGCTACAGAAGTAACAGCATTTTCTGTTATTACTGATTACTCTACAGGAGTAAAATACCCATTAGCTGATTTTAACATTACTCCTGATGTAGCGATTGTAGATCCACAATTAGCAGAAACTATGCCACCTACTTTAACTGCTCATACAGGAATGGATGCATTAACACATGCCATTGAAGCATATGTTTCTACTATGAATTCACCATTTACAGATCCACTTGCTATTAAGGCAATTCAAATGGTATTTGATCAATTACCTGATTCTTATAATGGAGATAAAGGTGCAAGAGAACAAATGCATTATGCACAATGTTTAGCAGGTATGGCATTCTCTAATGCATTACTTGGAATTGTTCACTCTATGGCACATAAGACAGGAGCAGCTTTTAGTACAGGTCATATTCCTCATGGCTGTGCCAATGCAATTTATCTTCCATATGTCATTCAATTTAATGCAAAATGTGCAAAAGAAAGATATGCAGATATTGCAAGAAGCGTAGGACTTACAGGTACTGATGATGAATTAGTAACTAAGCTATGTGAAAAAATCGATGAGTACAATGTAAAACTTAATATTCCAAAAACATTAAAGGATTTTGGTATTAAGGAAGATGAATTTAAAGAAAAAGTAAGTAAGATTGCAGAATTAGCAGTAAGTGATGCTTGTACAGGCTCTAACCCAAGACCAATTACTCCAGCAGAAATGGAAAAATTACTTACTTGTACTTATTACGGAACAAAAGTAGATTTCTAAAAAATAAAATTACAAGTAACCTCTAGACAATCGCTTGTTTAGAGGTTATTTTTTTGTTGCATAAATTTTTTGTTTTCATACTAAAATATGGTAAATAATATTTCGAAAAGGAAAAATTTCATGAAACAGGATTTTACAAAAAAGGTAATTTCTTTTATTCTTGTTGGGGTAATGGTAACAGGAAGTGCAGTGGGCTACCTAAATCATCAAAATAGAAGCTATGAAAAGCAAAAAAAGCAGATGTCTGTTTTATGTAAAATACAACAGGAAAAGCTGCAAAAAATAGAAGTGATTCCAGAAAAAAATGTGCCCAAGCAGCTAGATTTATACGCCAAAGCAGCATTACTTTTAGATGGCGACAATAATCGTGTTTTATACCAACAAAATGGATATGATAAAATGCCTATGGCAAGCACCACTAAAATTATGACCTGTATCTATACGTTAGAAGTTGGTAATTTAAATGATGAGGTTGTGATTTCTAGAAAAGCAGCTAGTCAGCCGAAGGTAAGATTGGGAGTAAAGGAGGGGGAAAAGTATTTACTGAAGGATTTACTTTATGCACTAATGTTAGAATCCTATAATGATTGTGCAGTTGCCATTGCAGAGCATATCAGTGGTTCTGTAGAAACGTTTTGCAAAAATATGACCAGTAAAGCTAGAGATTTAGGAGCACATGATACCTCCTTTCAGACACCAAATGGGTTAGATGCAAAGGAGCATTACACTACCGCAAGAGATTTAGCGGTAGTGTCTGCTTATGCTATTAAAAATCCGGATTTTTTAGAAATTATAAATCAGCGTAGCTATTCTATGACAGATGTAAGTGGAAACAGAAGCTTTTGTTTACATAATAAAGATTTATTTTTGGATATGTATGATGGGGCAATTGGAATAAAAACAGGCTTTACCAATGGGGCAGGCTATTGCTTTGTAGGAGCGGTAAAACAAGAGAAAAAAACCTTTGTATCTGTAGTGCTTGGAAGTGGTTGGCCACCGAATAAGGGCTGGAAATGGAAGGATACCTGCAAGCTAATGGATTATGGTATGGAGCATTTTTCTAGGAGAAAAATAATAGACCAATCCATTTCCTTAGGTAATATTTTGGTGGAGCAGGGAAAACAGGAGATGGTGCCGATTGAATTAAAGGATGAGTGTGAGCTACTATTAGGGGAGTACGAAAATGTGACTTGGAAATTGAAAATTAAGAAAAAGCAAACAGCGCCAATTAAAAGGGGAGAGGTGTTAGGGTTTGTTATCATTAAGGTGAATGGAAAAGAATATCAGAAGCTAAAGATTGTATCAAAAAAAGAGGTAAAAGAAATTACATATGAAGATGTGATTTTTAGAATTATAAAAAAGTGGACCATAATCTGATCCACTTTTTTATAATTCTATTTTTATACATTATAATTTGGTGTAGTATCTTTAATTGTCCAAAGAACAATTGCAAATACAATTGGGAAAATAGCTGAAATAATAGCTAATACGTTATTATCTCCATCACGATATGTATCGTATACGTCTAACATAATCTTCCAATAAAGAATGCGTACACAAATCATAACAGCTAAAGAAAGCAAGCTACCAATAATTGGAACAGCACTAATTGCTCCACCACATACGGAAGCAGCTAAAATAATAAGAGCTGCATAGTAACGCTCTGGTAAAATAATTTTATCAAATAAATTGAATTCTCTAGTGCTTAGCTTACATGCAATATAATAATTACCAAATGGTATAAATGCAAGCCATGGCAAATCAATGTTGGCATTACGAGCCATAACAAATAGTGGTATTGCCATTAGCAAATATACAGCCAAAGCTATAAGTGCTACAACTAGAAAAATCATAAAAAAGATCCCTGTAAATAAGAATCCCATACTCTCTCCTCCTTTCCTCACAGATAGCATTTACAATAGCATAAAGAAAAGTTAATATCAATAAAAAAGTAAAAAAATCCAAGTTATACTATATTTTTTTGTTACTATTTTTAGTTTTACATAGAATTCACTTGAACTTTTTGTGTAAAAATACTATAATTGTTATGTTGAAATAAATGAAAAAAATAACATAGAAGATGGAGGGCTAAAAATGAGCGGTACAAAAATGTCAGCGAGAGAGAGAATAGCTTCTTTACTTGACGTTTCCAGTTTTGTGGAAATTGGTGCAAATGTAACTAGTAGAAGCACCGATTTTAATATGCCAGAAAAAGAAACTCCTGCCGATGGAGTCATTACAGGATATGGAGTCATTGATGGCAATTTGGTATATGTGTATAGTCAGGATGCTACCGTATTAGGTGGCTCAATTGGCGAGATGCATAGCAAAAAGATTAGCAAAATTTACGATTTGGCTATGAAGGTAGGAGCACCAGTGATTGGTTTAATTGACTGTGCAGGACTACGTTTACAGGAAGCAACTGATGGACTTAATAGCTTTGGAGAATTATTTAGTAAACAAGCTATGGCATCAGGAGTTATTCCTCAAATTACAGTCTTATTTGGAACCTGTGGTGGGGGAACTGCTTTAATCCCTGCTTTAACGGATTTTACTTTTATGACTAAGGAAAACGCAGCTTTATTTGTAAATAGCCCTAATGCCTTAGAGGGCAATTACAAGGAAAAGTTAGATACAGCTAGTGCTGAGTATCATGCAACTACTTCTGGTCTTGTTGACGTAGTGGGAGAATCAGAAGAAGAGGTACTAAGCGAAGTTAGAACTTTAGTTTCAGCATTACCTGCATGTAATGAAGAGGAGGGAGCTTTTGAAGAATGTACAGACGATTTAAATAGAATTGTAGCAGATTTAGAAGCATATCCTCATGATGCAAGATATATTCTTTCTTCTGTTTCAGATAACGGATTCTTCTTTGAAACGAAAAAGGATTTTGCAAAAGGAATGGTAACAGGCTTTATTAAATTAAACGGTTCTACTATTGGTTGCGTTGCCAATCAGTTAAGTGATGGAGAACAGGAATTAGCACCAGAGTTAACTGTAGATGGAGCAGCTAAGGCTATGAAGTTTGTATCCTTCTGTGATGCATTTAATATTCCAATTTTATCTGTAACAAATGTGAAGGGTTTAAAAGCAACTGTATGCGAAGAAAAGAGAATTGCAAAGGCAGTAGCAAAATTAACTTACGCATTTTCTAGCGCTACTGTACCTAAGGTGAATTTAGTAGTAGGAGAAAGCTTTGGTACAGCTTATATTGCTATGAATAGTAAGTCGATTGGAGCTGATTTAGAATTTGCATGGCCAACTGCAAAAATTGGTATGATGGATGCAAAGGAAGCAGCAAATATTATGTATAGTGGTGAGTCGGCAGATGTAATTGCCCAAAAGGCAAGCGAATATGATGCATTACAAACAAGTGTAGAATCCGCAGCAAAACGTGGATATGTAGATGATATTATTGTTCCAGATGCTACAAGAAAACGTTTGATTGCAGCATTTGAAATGTTATTTACCAAACAAGTTTCTACACCAAATAAAAAACATGGCACAGTATAGTAAGGAGTGATGGCAATGCATTTTATAAATGGTTTTGTAGTTGCAACTTCTTCTATTTGGGAAAATCTAGTTAGAGGACTTCAAAATACTGTAATGGGAATGGGAACTGTATTTGTAGTTTTGATTTTTATTGCATGTATTATTAGTTTGTTGCAATTTATACCGAAGCTTTTTTCAAAGCCTGAAAAAACGGTTGCGCCTGTTGTAGAAACAACGCCAGCTGTAGCGCCTGTGGAAGAAGTAGAGGAATTAGTAGATGACAAAGAGTTAGTTGCAGTGATTACAGCAGCAATTTGCGCAGCATCAAATCAAACTAGCGCAGACCAATTAATCGTTCGCTCAATTAAAAGAGCAAAAAGAATATAGTTGAAAATTAGGAGGATTATCAAATGAAAAATTATAGAATTACTGTAAATGGAACAGCGTATGATGTAGCAGTAGAAGAATTAGCAGAGGGAGCAGTAGCTTCTCAACCAGTAGCCGCACCAAAAGCTGCACCAGCAGCACCTAAGGCTGCACCAAAAGCCGCACCAGCAGCAGGGGCAGCAGGAGCAGTAAAAGTAAATGCACCAATGCCAGGAAAAGTGCTTTCAGTAAAGGCAGCAGTAGGGCAAGCAGTGAAAAAAGGTGATGTTTTATTAGTACTTGAAGCAATGAAGATGGAAAATGAAATCGTTGCACCACAAGATGGTACAGTGGCTAGCATTCAAGTTTCAGCAGGGCAATCAGTAGAAGCAGGAGATGTGTTAGCTTCATTAAACTAAATGTCAAGAGAAACAAAATACTAAAATAGGAGGTCCGTACACAATGGATTATATTGTAGATACACTTACAGGTTTAGTAAATAGTATGGGTTTTTCTTCTCTTGATTGGCGTAATTATGTAATGATTGTCGTTGCTTTAGTATTTTTATATTTAGCAATCAAGAAGGAATATGAGCCTTTGCTATTAGTACCAATTGCATTTGGTATGTTACTAGTTAATATCTATCCCCCTATTATGCAAGAGGGCGGATTGTTACATTATTTCTATTTAGGAGATGAATATGGTTTATGGCCATCTATCATTTTCCTAGGAGTTGGTGCTATGACAGACTTTGGTCCGTTAATTGCCAATCCAAAAAGCTTTTTATTAGGTGCAGCAGCGCAATTTGGTATTTTCGCAGCATATTTAGGAGCAATTATTATGTTGCCAATTTTAAGAGATTTTGAAGGAGCAAAATCAATCTTAAATGGTGTTGATATTGATGGTGCAGCAGCCGCTATTTCTATTATTGGTGGAGCTGATGGACCAACTTCAATTTTCTTAGCATCCAAGTTGGCACCAGGCTTAATGGGAACCATTGCAGTAGCAGCGTATTCTTATATGTCCTTAGTTCCAATTATTCAGCCACCAATTATGAAGGCGCTTACTACTGAAGAAGAACGTAAGATTAAAATGGAACAATTAAGACCTGTTACAAAGCTTGAGAAAATCATTTTCCCTATTGTTGTAACAATTGTGGTAGTACTTATTTTACCAGACACAGCACCACTTGTTGGTATGCTTATGTTAGGTAACTTATTTAGAGAATCAGGAGTAGTAAAACAATTAACAGAAACTGCTTCTAATGCATTAATGTACATTGTTGTAATTATGTTAGGAACCTCTGTTGGTGCAACAACAAGTGGAGAATCCTTCCTTAACCTAACTACAGTTGCAGTTGTTATTCTTGGATTAGTTGCTTTCTGTTTTGGTACAGCAGCAGGTGTATTATTTGGTAAGTTAATGTGTAAATTATCAGGTGGAAAAATTAATCCATTAATTGGTTCGGCTGGTGTATCAGCAGTACCTATGGCTGCTCGTGTATCTCAAAAGGTTGGTGCAGAAGCAGATCCAACAAATTTTTTATTAATGCATGCTATGGGACCTAACGTAGCAGGTGTTATTGGTACCGCAGTTGTAGCAGGAACATTTTTAGCAATATTCGGAAAGTAATCTTTAGTAAGAAGATGAAATAACAAAAATAATGAAAGGAAGTAGGGTGCAAGAACATGGCAAAGCAAGAGAAAAAACCAATCAAAATTACAGAAACAGTATTGCGTGATGCGCATCAATCTTTAATTGCTACTAGAATGACAACAGAACAAATGTTGCCAATTATAGATAAAATGGATCAAGTAGGATATCATTCCGTAGAATGTTGGGGAGGAGCTACTTTTGATGCATCCCTAAGATTCTTAAAAGAAGATCCATGGGAAAGACTTAGAAAATTAAGAGATGGCTTTAAAAACACAAAATTACAAATGTTATTTAGAGGACAAAATATTTTAGGATATCGTCATTATGCAGATGATGTAGTAGAATATTTCGTACAAAAATCTATTGCAAATGGTATTGATATTATCCGTATTTTTGACTGCTTAAATGATATTCGTAACCTAGAAACAGCAGTAAAAGCTGCAAATCGTGAAAAGGGACATGCACAAATTGCTTTATCTTATACATTAGGAGATGCTTATACATTAGATTATTGGAAGGATATTGCAAAACGAATTGAAGATATGGGTGCAGATTCTATTTGTATCAAGGATATGGCAGGTTTATTAACTCCATATCATGCAACAGAATTAGTAGAAGCATTAAAATCCTCTACTAAGCTTCCAATTCAGCTTCATACACACTATACAAGTGGTGTTGGTGCTATGACTTATTTAAAAGCAGTAGAAGCTGGTTGTGATGTAATTGATACAGCAATGTCACCATTCTCTATGGGAACAAGCCAGCCTGCTACTGAGGTTATGGTAGAAACCTTTAAAGGAACAGAATATGACACAGGCTTTGATCAAAATCTTCTTGCAGAAATTGCAGATTACTTTAGACCAATGAGAGAAAAGGCACTTGATACTGGCTTAA
>JAFPBJ010000009.1 GCA_017390525.1 Lachnospiraceae bacterium
GAAGGTATATTTGACATATGATAGAATGGCGTTTTTAGAGGATGGAAATAGTGATTTTCGAGTAACCTTTGATACAAATAATCGCTCAAGAAGAGAGGATGTTAGATTAGAGGCAGGTAATCATGGTGAGCTAATCATAGATAACAGTTTTTGGCTTATGGAGGTAAAAAGCTTCCAGGCAGTACCAAAGTGGTTTACGAATATCCTAATGGAAGCGGAGGCGTTTCCAACTTCATTTTCCAAGTATGGAACAGAATATAAGAAATATTTAATAAAAAATAACATTGTAAAAGGAGATAATAATTTATGTTTACCAGCATACTTAAGACAGCAACAGGCGAAGCAATACCCACAGCAGGAGCTCTTACATGCATAGGACTTTCTATTATTTTAGGACTTTTAATAAGTTTAATCTATATTTTTAGTGATAAAAAGAAGAAGTATTCTTCACATTTTGCATTTTCACTTGCAATATTGCCAGTAGTAGTTTGTATAGTGATTATGATAGTAGGCTCAGATATAGCAAGAGCAATTTCTCTTGGCGGTGTATTTGCATTAGTAAGATTTAGAAGTGTACCAGGAGATTCAAAGGATATAACAAATGTGTTCTTTGCAATGGCAGTAGGTCTTTCTTGCGGAATGGGATATGCTACATTAGCTGTTATAGTAACTGTGGTTGTAGGAATTTTGTATTTCGTATTGAATTACTTACAGTTTGGCGAAAGAAGATGTGAGACAAAGCAGCTTAGAGTTACAGTGCCAGAGAATCTTAATTTTAACGGAGCATTTGATGATCTATTTGGTGAGTATGCAACAAATGTAGAGCTTGACCAAATTAAGACAACAAATCTTGGCACATTATATGAACTTACATATAGTATAGATATGAAAAAGGGAGTAGATGAGAAAGCATTTATTGATTCCCTTAGATGTAGAAATGGAAATCTTAATATTATTCTTTGCAAAATGCCAGAGAAGTTAGAGAAGTTATAGAAGTTGATATATAAACTGAAAAAAAGTGATTTGTGTAGAAAAACTGAAGTAAGAGAGTGTCAAAATGCCCAGGAACAAAAAATTCTTGGGCTTTTTTTGATGTTTTCTAGCTAAAATGTATAAAGAAGTCAAAATAGTAAGAGGGAATGTGTCACAGAGGAAAATAATCTCTACCTAAAATGTATAAAAGAAGCGAAAAGGTAAGAGAAAACGTGTCACAGAGGAAAATAATCTCTACCTAAAATGTATAAAAGAAGCGAAAAGGTAAGAGAAAACGTGTTACAGAGGAAAATAATCTCTACCTAAAGTGAATAAAAGAACCAAAAAGGTAAGAGAAGATGTGTCACAGAGGAAAAAAAACTCTACCTAAAATGTATAAAAGAAGCGAAAAGGTAAGAGAAGATGTGTCACAGAGGAAAAAAACTCTACCTAAAATGTATAAAAGAAGCGAAAAGGTAAGAGAAGATGAGCCATATATGAAAATAATATTTGTATAAGGTGGGAAAAGAAAAAGCTACAGTGGGAAAAGAAAAAGCTACATAGCAAGATTGAAAAAATACCATATCTGTGGTATTCTAATAGAAGTATGATTAATAAAAAGGAGCGGGAGAATATGGCATTTGTTAAAGAAAGCTTCGGAACAACAAAGGACGGAATCGAAGCTAGCATTTA
>JAFPBJ010000107.1 GCA_017390525.1 Lachnospiraceae bacterium
GATAGCGTAAATTTACCTGCGGAAATAAAAGGCTAGAGTTCACCTAAGATGCTCTGATAAATGAATCAGGCTTTTAATTGCTGATTACATCATACTCTTTTCATTCCTTTTTGGCAAGGTTGCCCTTTGGACATACTTATGCTTAATCCTCTTGGTTACCTTTTTAGCTGTGGCAATAGATATGTCAAGGGCATGCCTCGTAGAGGTGCTTTGCACCCTTGACATATCTATTACCGCAGCTTCTTTTGTAATCAAGAGGACTAAGCATTATAGTGCGTCATCAATGCTCTATAAACCACTGATGTGATGATTGATACACAGTTTCTTCTTGATATTTCCCGGCAAGCTTCCCTGTATCGCTGCCATATATTTCCCCAGTTCACAATGACGATTCTTTTCTGAACGCATTATCTCTGGAACAGAACAATAGGTCATTTCATATCCTGCGGCTTCTTTTAGTTCCTGACGCTGGTATCTTACAAGCTCAAGCATATCCCCACCATTGTAATAGTAAGCTCTAAGTCTTCCCATCTGACCGGCACCTCGCTTACTCCAACCCATAGGTCTTGATGTCATTCTTGCTGCCAATACATGGCTTACATGGCCTTCTGCACTACAGCCAGGCAGTTTCTTCCTATTACTTAATCGAACCTTGCATGGCATCCAATTATTCAAGATATAGTTCCTTCCCTTTTCAATGCTCTCTGCGCTCTTCACATCATCTTCTTTAAGATATGTTTTTACGAAATCAACATACCCATTAAAGTCCTTTTTGTTCTTGTGCATGATGATTTTTCTCAGCTCAGAAATGGCATCAAATCGGCTATCCATTAGGTGACTGGTTATCTTTATCAAATATTTCTGAAGATGAAATTCATCCATGGTTGCAATGACTCCGGCCATACCAGCTTTGCCTTCTTCCATCCAAGCTCCGCCATCACCATTTACATAAATTTTCTCTATCTGTCCCATGTCATAATGACTGTCTATATATGCATAAATTCGTTCCCAGAAATCCTTATTATCCTCACTGGCACTGTCAGAGCAGAAGTAGTGTGGATTTATAAGTTTGTGTCTTTTACTGCCTGGTGCTTCTTCCTCGATTCCTTCGTAGCAATAAACAAGCTTTTCAATTACATTATTGTTCTTGCGACCACAGTCGTTCTTGACTAAATCACCTTTCTTATTTCTGTACTGAAGAGAAATATGCGCTTCGTCAGCATCAATAAAAAGAACCTTGACTACCTTCTTTTCCTCAAGTACTTCATCTTCAGGAGGAAACTGCAATGCATGTATCTTCTTCATTACAGTCTGCTTGCTTACCTCATCAAGAATACTGGCTTCTTCTCCACCACGTCGATATGATGTCTGTACCGCCTCTTCTAGAAGCCTTGCCTCTGCATCTTCCGTCATTCTTTCATGAGGATCCATTCCCATAATCAGATCAAGGATATAGGAACGTTTGCCTTCATCTTTTGTTTTAAACATAGTCTTGAAATAATTCACACTTCCAAGAGATGTTAGAAGTTGCTTGGTTTCATGTCTATCCACGACCCAAGACATTTTGCGTACTTCACTTTCATTTAGCATCTCATCTAGATATCCAAGCGTTTCTTCAATCATTTTGATACCTGTTTTATGAAGCTCTTCTGTAATCTTCTTTACATATGATGCAATGTCGGACGGATCTCTTAAAAATTCATCCTCTAATTTTTCAAAAATTGGTACACTTTTCTCATTGAAATGTTGTATACTTTTAATCATGGAGAACACCTCTGTCTTTCTAAAGTTTGGTTTCGTCGCCTTTAACTTTATCAGACTTTGGTGTTCTCTTCCATTTTTTTATTAATCCGAAGAAAAAGTTACGCTAGCTTTTATTCTGAAAGTTTGAAAAATGCCGTTATCCTCCTACCCCCTATATCTGTCCACACAAGAAATACTTTACCACTGCAAACCCTTCTCTTAAGTATAAATTAGGTACTGTGTACCAATGAGTGGTGGCACCTAGTCCTTGTACATATTTTATGCCTTGCTTCTTTGCAATTCTTACACTGCGAAATACATGAAAATCATTGGTTACTATTATGACTGAGGATTTTTTGGAGTTGATTAGCTGTTTGCTATATTTAATATTTTCAAAGGTATTTACTGACTGATTTTCTAACAGCATACGGTCTTTTGATATCCCTTTTTCTTCTAGGTAGGTACTCATTGCCTGAGCTTCTGTAATGTCTTCTCCTTTTCCTTGTCCACCAGATAAAATCACCTTAGTTTCTGGATTTTTTTCAAGATATTCGTATGCAACGTCTAATCTTCTTTTTAAGTTGTAGGAAGGAGTAGTCCCTTTTACCTGTGCTCCTAACACAATCACATAATCTGCATTCTGATCTGGAGTAGCTACCCCATAGCCTATCACAAAGCATTCTGCTGCCACTAAAATGCTAGCTCCCAAAAAACCAATTCCAAACAGAGTTATTTTAAGCGGCTTTGAGATTGTAATATCGTGCTTTTTTAAATACTTTGGTAACATAGCCCCAAATATACAAGCAATTCCAGCAAGCAACCAAAAATAAGTAAAGGTATTAGTTAAATCCACCTTAATTGCATATAAAACAAAATATCCAAGGCACAAAAGCCCCATTAACAACCAAAAAATCATAGCTCCTCTTCCTTTCATTTATTTATAGGCATTTGCGAAACGCCCAAAAAACTTATTTTAGTTGTACAAAATATACAATTCCATAAGCAAGTACTTTGTCCCCGTCGGTGTTTATATGCCGTATTTTGGCATATTATGCACCGCTACGAGGGACAACGTAGCGAGAGCGTGCTTGCATTGGTATGTATATTTTGTACAATTAAATAAAAATAAAGCTTCGTTTTGCAATTACCTAGCTTACCCTATTCGCTTCTTAGCGCATCAATTGGATTTAAATTAGCCGCCTTTTTGGCTGGCATATATCCAAACAGCATTCCAACCCCAACAGATACAGAAAAGGATATAATAATTGCCCCTAATGTTGGTTTTGCATCAATATGAGCTAGCAAACGAATGATATAAACTACTAGAACACCAAAAAGAATTCCTATGGTTCCTCCTATCCCGCTTACTACACCTGATTCCATAATAAATTGTCCTCGAATATCCTTTTTTCTTGCCCCTAAGGACTTTCGAATACCAATTTCCTTTGTTCGTTCTGTTACGGAAACTAACATAATATTCATAATTCCGATTCCTGCTACTAATAGAGAAATGGCTGCAATTCCTGCAATTGCCCCTGTTAGCACGCCCATAATAGTATCTAGCATTTTAAGCATTGAAGCCATATTATTAATATAGTAGGCATCTTTATCTCCTAATAGCTCATTTAATCTATCCTCTATTACTGTTTGCCCCTGATTTACATCCTTTACATCCTTAACTGCAAACACACAGGAAGTAATAAAGCCTGTTTCCATTCTTGCTGCCTTAGTGTAAGGAATTAACACCACGTCATCTGCTAAATATTTTTGACTGCCTGCCGTTTCTGCTCGAACTCCAATGACAGTAAAATCTTCTCCATCAATTTTCATTACCTTTCCAACGGGATTTTCCCCTGGAAATAGCTCATTTGCCACATATGTTCCAATGACACAACGAGGCTGTCTTAGGTATACATCAGAATAGCTTAAAAATCTTCCATCCTTTACCTTAGCTCCATTAATAGTAAGAAAATTTTCTGCTACTCCACGCACAGTTTCTCCATTTAATTTATGCCCATTATAAGAAAGATTCTTTACAGATTCTACAGTAGGAGAGACTCCCTTAAATAGCTCTTTATTTTCTTCTACAATCTGATATAAATCCTCTTCTGTTACCACGCGATTTCCAATAGGATTGTAGGCTACAGTTAAGGTGTCCGTTCCAAAGTCAGAAAACTCTGAAAGCATACTACTTTTTACCGCATTCATCATACCCATAATAATAATTACTGAACCAACTCCAATAATCATTCCTAGCATGGTAAGAACAGAACGCATACGGTTAGAAAGAATACTTTTAATTGCTAATTGAAACGATTGTAATATTGTCACTGCATATTCACCTGCACTTTCCTATATTCCTCAGAAGGACCATCGAAAATGATTTTTCCATCCTTTAAACGAACTACCCGCTGCGCCTCTAAAGCAATAGAATTGTCATGGGTAATCAAAACAATAGTATTTCCATCCTCATGAATTTGCTGCAAAAATGTAAGCACCTCCCTAGAGGTTTTAGAATCAAGCGCTCCTGTAGGCTCATCCGCAAGAATTAGGGAAGGATTGCCCACTAAGGCTCTTGCAATAGATACTCTTTGCTGCTGCCCACCTGAAAGCTGTTTGGGCTGATTGTTCCATTTATCTGCAATCCCAACTTTTTCTAGCGCCTTCATCGCTCTTTCTTTCCTTTGAGCAGGTGAAACCCCTGCATATAATAAAGGTAGCTCCACATTTTCTAATACAGATAATCTAGGAAGCAAATGATATTGCTGAAAAATAAAGCCTATCATTTTATTCCTGATTCCTGCAAGCTCATCATCCTTCATACCACTTACATCAATTCCATTTAATAAATATCTTCCAGAAGTAGGCACATCTAAGGCGCCAATAATATTCATAGCTGTAGACTTTCCACTACCTGACTTTCCCACAATGGCTACAAATTCTCCTTTTTGAATTGATAGATTAATTCCATCATTTGCCCTAACCTGCTCTTCTCCCATTTCATAGATTTTGTAAATATTCTCTAACAGTATAAGAGGTGTACCTTTTTCTTGATTACTCATAATCATCGCCCTCTTCCATATCTCCCTCTTCTTCTACATACTCTTCCTCTTCATATTCCTCATCCATATATTCTCCTGAGCTAACCATAGGTGGCAAGTAAACTTCATCCCCTTCCTTTAGTCCACTTAGGATTTCTACCTTAACTCCATCACAAATTCCCACCTCAACCTTAACAGCACGAAAACCTGCTGGCACCTCACCATTTTCTTCTTTTACAGAGCTATCCTTAATATATATCATATTATTTCGCATTAAACATCTCGCATCTACCATTAGGGTATTCTTACTTTCCTTTACTAAAATACTGGCCTTTACGCTCATTCCTGGAAGAAGCTCTCCTGTGTCGTTAATTCTTACTACTACCGGATATTGGGTAACGTTTCCATTTCTTTTTCCTTCTAAGCAAACACTGGTTACTTCTCCTTCATAGGTAACTCCCTCTATAGCATCTGCTGTTAAGGTTACCTTTTGACCCTTTTTTACTTTTAGAATATCTAGCTCATCCACCATCATTTCTAAGGTCATAGAAGATAAATCATACACGGTACATAACCCATCTTGCATGGCACTTACTTTATCTCCTACTTTACCATTTTTCTTTACAATGGTTCCTGTAATAGGGGATTTGATTACATAGTCACTTTTCGAATCTGTTAGCTCATTTAGCGCTTCCTTTGCAGTTTCATAAGCTTCTTCGGCGGATTCTACCTGATTTTTTGCTGCTAAAATTGTATCATCATAGCTACCATCCTCAATTTTTACTAAAGGCTCTCCTTTCTTTACCCATCGTCCTTCTCTTACTAGCACACTAGAAATTTTACCTGTAAGCTGAGAAATTACTGTTGTTTGTGTTGCCTTTTTAAAATAGCCTTCTTCATTACAAGCGATATTCCCAATGGAAGCTGAAGCAGCAACGGATTCATTTAAGCCGCCTTGATTTTTTACTTGAATGGTTACATAGCGTACCACACGATTGCCACTTAGGGTATCTGTGTAACTCGTTACCTTTGTAACAGTACCCTTTATAGTTTCATCTGTATCAGATAGTGTAACTGTAGCAGTTTTTCCTACCAATTTAGAGGATACCTGAGAGGCATTAAAAGGAAGCACGATTGTCATATACTTATTGTTATAAATAGTTGCTACTGAGGTTGCCCCTTGAGTTAAATAATCTCCCTTCTTTACCATTAAGTCTTTTACATATCCAGAGCTATTTGCCTTTACAGTATAATCAGAGCACTTTCCTACTACCCTTTGGTATTCTTTATTTGCCTGATTTACTTTATCTTGGGCTCTTTGTACACTTTTTTGAGCAGAAATAATTTTGGAGTCTAAGCTTTCTGCACCTACGGTATAAAGGACTTGCCCCTTTTTTACTGTATCTCCTTCCTCAAAATTGGCTGATAAAATGGTTCCTTCTATATTAGCTGATGCCGTCACCTTATAAGAATTATAAGGGGTTAACATTCCACTAGAGGAAAGCTGTTCTACCATATCCCCTTTTTCTACAACAGCAGTATCCCCACCACTACCTAGCATAGCACTTTTACTACCTACAATTTTTAAAAGAATTACGACAAATATAATCAAGGCTACAACGCCAATACCTATTCCTATGATCCACTTTAATTTTTTCTTCTTTTTCAAGGTTACATCCTCCCTATTTATGATTCTGATAATACTAGCATACACATTTTCTTTGCTTTTCCTAATTCATCAATATAATAAGCCTTTAAATTGGATACATCACAATTTTTCAACTTACTATAAGAAATTTTATAGCTTACCCTATCTTTTCCCTGTATATAAACGGGTATTGCCTCGTTATAATACCCTTTTCCTTTTTCCGTAAACACCGTATTTCCATCTAAACTAGTTACTTTACTTGGTGCAAGAGGGATAAAATGCGTTCCCCTTTCATCTGTCTGAATCCTACAAGGGCTTCCCTTTGTATAAGAGCCAAATAATTCACTTTGACTAGCATACATAATTTCCTCTTTGCCATTTATCATAACTGTTAGCATAAAGGTAAACTCCATTCCTTCTTCAATGGGAAGACTTGTTTTCACCTGAATATCATTTACCAAACCATAAACATCCTCTTTTCCCGGCATCATATCCCTTACTATAAGGGTTGTAATTTCATTTTCCTTAAGCTCATAATATGTAACAGTCGAGGATAAAAATTTAACACCATCTAATTCAAAGGAATAGATTCTTTCCACCTGGCCTTCTGTAATATCATAAATTCTTATATTAGGACTAAAGGTATACGTTCCAATTTTCCTTGTGTTATTATGATAAATCTCTTGCCCTAACAAGCCCCTTTTTTGTGTTACCTTTGTAATAGTAGTTTTTCCTTCCTTTACTACTACCTCTACCGCATCTCCTACCTGATACTGATAATTATCATATTCATAGAAAAAGTGGTGGCATACACCCTTAGTATCCACCACAGTCATATTCCGTCCTAATACATAAGAATCCTTTGTGCTACTCATTTTAGTTTTGATTTCACTTATTACGCCAGTTACAGAAGTATCCTTTTGTATCACATCAAGGGCAAAGGCTACCTTTTCATCAGCGCCAATTAATAAAGTAACCTCATCTCCAACCCCTGCTATGATTGTGCCATTTTTCCCAAAATATTCTCTTGCATTTTTGGTTCCTAGCTCATACTCTGTTCCTGAAACTACTACAGATTTCACTTGCGTTTTACTGTAATTAAAATTCACCTGCTCCAGGGTGCCTGTTATCTGCTTATCATAAGCATACACTGATTTCGTGGCAGAAATATAATATAACACGTCATAATCCTTGATTTGATTTTCTGAAGCTGATACACCATTTTTAAAAATATGACCTGCCTTTACTGTAAAAGGAAGCTGCTTCTTAAAATCTCCTGATACCACAATAGGAGTTGGTGTTTTCTTTACTAAAAGTGTTCCAAAATCAGGCACTCCCTCTTCGTCAAAGGTAAGTCCAAGATTTCTTCCATAATATTCCCCTTTCCCATCCTTTGAAGCTAATGCTTCATATAAAAGTAGTGATAATTCTTTTTTGGTCATAGGGTGATTTTCCCCTACCTTTAATACATCAGAAATATCTAGATTGTAAAATTGCTCCATTAATTCATTTCCAGTTCTTTTACTGCCATTTTCCTTCGTACCATAGCCAAGTAGTACTACCATAGCCTTAGCTGCCTCTTTATACGTTACAATCTTATTAGGCATAAATTTACCATTTACATACCCAGTCATCCAGCCTTTTTTTACTGCCAATTGAATATATGGCGCAAAAACGTGATTCTTAGAAACATCCTTGTATAAAGAGGTTTTTACCTTAGACATTTTTTTATTTTTTTCACTAGAAGCAAATTTTAATAATCTTGCAAATTCACTTCGTTTTATTTTATCTGTATCCTTTTTCCCACCTAAGCCTGCCATAATACCCGCCATAGTGACATAATCTTGCTTCATGGTATTAGGTATTTTAGTACTATTTTCCTTAGTAGCTGTTACTTCTATTTCGTAGGTAGCCTCGGCTGCCTTAAGGCTAACAGGGGCAGTAGCTAGAAAAATAGCCATTCCCACTGCTATTACCTTCTTAACCTTAAAAGAAAGTGTCGCTTCACAATACTTTTTTAAGCTTTTTCTCATCACAATATTCGTCCTCCCAAGTTACGATTTCTTATTTAACCTTATCATTCTATGGTAAATACTGTCAACTTAACATATTCTGACATTTTCTTTCATTTTCCTTAATCATTCCTTTATAACAGAAGTATGTAAGGAAAATAAACTATAAATCCACTTGACCACATATTTTAAGGACACGCCCTTTTCCTTGAGACGTGCCCTTTTCATATACACTACTTTCTTTTCTCTATTCCACATTCTTTAGTACTTCTTGCATCGGAATCCTTTTAATTTTCCTTAGCTGCATCAATGCCACAGCTGCATATGCCATGATAGAAATGACAAACATTTCAATATAAATTGTCGGTTTGATGTAAAAGGTAAGCCATCCATTAAATTCCTTCATCATAAAGGCGTAAATCCATTTCATTACAAAGGTGGAAAGGAATAGACTTACTAAAATAGATGCAATCACCACCCAAGTAGTAGCTACTAAATATAATTTCCCAATTTCCAAATTATCATATCCTATGATTTTTACCAAAGAAATGGAATTGGTATTTCTTTCTAAAATCAGCTTGGTAAGTAAATAGATTAATAAGGAAAATAACACCACCGCAAATACATTAATCATAACAAACATATCTCCCATAGATAAATCTAATTGTCTTGTTATTTTCGTCATATCCTCCTCGGTAATTACAGATACTACTGCTTCCTGTGGTAAATCAAGCTCCTTATTAGAAAAATACCCATTAAAATATCCCTCATCCTTTTCAAACACATCTATAAATGCTTTATTTGACATAAAAATCGCCATAGCTGCTGGGTATTCTTTGATTCCCTGTACCTTAAATTTGTACCTTTTATTTTCATACTTTTCCTTTAAGGTAAAGGTGTCCCCTTCCTTTAGCTTATATTTTTCTGCAAAGCCATCTGATATTAGTACGCCGTTTTTTGGCATACTTTCTTTTACATATGCGCTTTTTTCCTTAATTCCATAGACAGTAATCTCCTCCTCTTTTCCTTTATCTGCTACGAAGGTTAGCCCTAGCGCACTGTATTCTTCTGCACCTTGATTCTCTATGCTTGTAGGCGTTTTTAAAATATATTGATACTTTGCAAGCTTAAAATCTAATACAGACGCTTGAAAATGGGAAAGTAATGGAGACATCATCAACCCAAACATTAGTAAAACACTTGAAAATACAATTCCTCCCAATAATGTAAAGTAGCTAGAACAATTCTGTATCATAATTCTCATTCTAAATCGATTCATAAACCCTACATTCGGAAGCTTTACCTGCTTTTTCCCTTTATTCTTCTTGAAATCTCGTCTTAAAAATTGTAGGGGCGATAGCTTTAAACTATGAAGCAAGGAAATCATATTGACTCCTAGCATAATAACAAGTGGTACTACTGTAGTCAGTAGAAATGCTTCTAAATTCCACACTGTATGATAGGTTGGTAAACTATAGCTTCCATAATACAAGGAAGCAGCTATATTCTTAAATACTGTATACCCAAGCACATTTCCTACAATTGCCGCACACAAGGTAACCAGCATAGGGGATGCCATATAATGAAGGAAAAGCTCCGATTTTTTATATCCAGATGCCCTAAGCGTTCCAATCACACCAGCCTCTTTTACAATGGTATGATGAATCGTTACCATAAATACAAAGGCTAAAATAGCAATTAAAATATATAATAGCACTAGCATAATAGACTTATCTTTACCCAAATCCTCGCCTGCAAAATGAATGGCTTGATTATCATACTCTGGTACATAATTCTTTATCTGTCCTACCTTTACTAAGCTAGCTAAAAAATCCTCCGATGCTTCTTTTTTCTCTTTTTCAGTGGTAGGAGTATTCTTATATTTCCAGCTATAATTGTAGTGAGGTGCTTCCTTAAACTGTAAAAAGCCTTCCTTACTCATCACACCTACACCGAACTTTACAGCATCAAACATCATATCTGAATTATTAGAAAAAAGTGCGCTATAATCAGACAATGCTACATAGCCTGTTACTATTACCTCTTTTCCTTCTAACCTTATTACATCGTTTACTTTGATTTTGTTATTCTCTGCATACATTCGATCTATGGCAATTTCATTTTCTTTCTTAGGAAGTCGTCCTTTCATGACACACACTTGATTAATTTCATCTCGGTTTTGATAAACTCTTAATGTGCTGGTGTCCTTTTTTCCATTAGAATCGGTATCTAGCTCTAGGAAAAAATTTTCATAAAGCGTTACCTTTTCTTTTTCAATCCTGGTAATCTCTTCCTTTGTAATCTGACTAAGTAGCTCAAAATGACCGTCTTCTACATTGTAAGTCTCATAGCTTTCCTCATAGGCTTTTGTCATACTTCCAGCTGCCACCAAAAAACCAGAAACAAAGCCAATGGTGGCAGTTAAAAAAATAAAAATAACAGCATACTTACCAAATTCTTTTATCAATTCTCTTGGAATCCTTTTTCTTAATGGGTTTCTCATATTTTCCCTCCTCTTCAAAATGTTGCCACATCAAATTTTATTATGGTGTTTGCTTTGCAACACTTTATTACCAATCCAATTCACTGGCACTAATTTTCGTTTCATTCACATAATCTTTTCTGATTTGACCATCCCTTAAGCTAATCACCCTATCTGCCATATTTTTAATGGCATCATTATGGGTAACCATAATCACTGTATTTCCATACTTTTGATTTACCTGTTCAATTAGCTTTAAAATATCCTTAGAGGTATTATAATCAAGGGCTCCTGTTGGCTCATCGCAAAGCAACAAGTCAGGATTTTTTACAATAGCACGACCTATGGCACATCTTTGCTGTTGACCACCAGATAGCTGACTTGGAAATTTATTTCTATGCTCATATAATCCAAGTGTATGTAATAATTCATTCATTTCCAAAGGTGCATCGCTTAAGTATGCCCCCACCTCAATATTTTCCTTCACCGTTAAATTAGGAATGAGGTTATACATTTGAAATACATATCCTAAATGCTTTCTTCTATACTTAGTAAGCTCTTTCTCCTTCATTTCCCTAGTCTGCTCTCCAGCTACCGAAATATATCCCTCATCCGCGAAGTCAATTCCACCAATAATGTTAAGTAGCGTAGACTTTCCTGAACCAGAAGGTCCAAGTAGCACACAAATCTTTCCCTCTTCCACGGAAAAATCAATTCCCTTTAGCACCTCGGTTACTGTGTCACCAGTTTTATAGCTTTTTTTAATATTATGGATTTCTAAAAAATTCATTGAAACCTTCCTCCCTTTTTATACATATGCAATACAGCTTATACACTTCATCATATGTTTATCTGTTCATATATAGATGTTAGCATATTAAATAATTACTGTCAACAAATTTAATTCGCATTTTCCTCTATTTTTCTCACAGTTAAATGAATTACCCTAAATAGAACAAACGGGGCTGTCGCACTAAGTGATTAGTGCACAGCTCCTTTTCTATGCAAAAAAATAACTGCCAGACCTCGAAAGAATCTGGCAGTTGGTGTAAAATATAAGTATGCTACTACCTATTAAATTACAAAAAGATTATACCCAAAA
>JAFPBJ010000108.1 GCA_017390525.1 Lachnospiraceae bacterium
GTAAAGGAAATCAAAAAACAGATTCATATTCCTTTGGTAGCAGATATTCATTTTGATTATCGCTTGGCAATTAAGGCGATGGAAAATGGGGCAGATAAAATTAGAATTAATCCAGGAAACATTGGAGATAAAAGTAAGGTATTAGAGGTTGTAAAGGCTGCAAAAGCTTATGAAGTCCCTATTAGAGTTGGAGTAAATAGTGGCTCTCTAGAGAAAAAGTTTATTGAAAAATACCAGAAAGTAACAGCAGAGGGCTTAGTAGAAAGTGCGCTAGAAAAGGTGGCGTTAATTGAGGATATGGGATATGACAACCTGGTAATTAGTATCAAATCCTCAGATGTATTAATGTGTGTCAAAGCCCATGAGCTCATTGCCAATAGAACGACTTATCCAATTCATGTTGGAATTACAGAGGCAGGTACCTTATATCGTGGAAATATTAAGTCCTCTGTAGGCTTAGGTCTTATTTTGTATCAAGGAATTGGAGATACCATTCGTGTTTCCTTAACAGGTGCCCCAGTAAATGAAATTACTACTGCAAAATTAATTCTAAAAACCTTAGGACTACGCACAGGAGGAATTGATGTGGTTTCCTGTCCAACCTGTGGACGAACTCAAATTGATTTAATTTCCTTAGCAAATCAAGTGGAACAAATGGTGTCAGAATTTGATTTAAATATTAAAGTAGCTGTTATGGGCTGTGTAGTAAATGGACCGGGAGAAGCGAAAGAGGCGGACCTTGCCATTGCAGGTGGAAAGGGAGAAGGGCTCTTAATGAAAAAAGGAGAAATTATCCGCAAGGTGAAAGAGGAAGAATTATTAGAAGCATTAAGATATGAATTAGTGAATTGGAAATAAAGAGGTTAGATTATGGAAGAAGAAAAACGTGGCTTTTTTGATGTTTTTACAGGGCTTAAGGCACCTGATGAATTAAGACAGCTTTTTCAAGAGGTACAGGTATTAAAGGTATCCATGAGTCGTTCCAAAAATATTATGTATGTAACCATTTTAAGTCCGAGACTGATACACAAAAAATATATTTTTGCTATGGAAAGAGAAATCAAACGATATTTGGGAAGAGGCTCTGAAATCGGGATTAAAATTAGAGAAAAATACAATCTGTCCAAGCAATATACACCAAGCAAGCTAGCAGAAATCTATATGGATAGCTTGCTTTTTGAAATCAAAGAAAAAAGCATTGTAGATTACAATATACTAAGAAGGGCAAAGCTTAACGTAGAGGAAGAATATCTAACGGTACAGGTTGAGGATTCCTTTTTAGCTAGAAGTAAGGCAGAAGAGCTGTGTAATTGGCTACGGGAGCTTATGGAAAGTCGCTTTGGCTATGAATTTGTGGTGCGCTTTGAATATGTATCAGGAGAACAAGAACGTATTAAAAAAGAAGCAAAGCAAAAGCTACAATTAGAAGTAAATCAGGTATTAGATACAGTAGCTGTGGAAACAGAAGCGAAGCAGGAAGAAAAAGCAGAAAAAGAGAAACAGGATACGAAGGTAGCTGCAGATACCACCTCTTATGGACAAGGGGCAACCAAGGCAAGACCAGAAAGAAAAATGAACTTTAAAAAACGTGCTCCAGAGGATAAGGATGTATTTTATGGTAGAAGTGTGGACGGAGACATAATTGACATAAAGGAAATCGTGGATGAAATTGGAGAGGTTGTTATACATGGTAAGCTACTTAAGCTAGAAATGAAGGAGCTTAAAATTGGAAAAACAATCTTTAGCTTAAACATAACAGACTTTACAGATACCATTGTGGTAAAAATCTTTGTAAAAAATATAGAAGTAGTGGACATGAAAGAAAAAATAAAGCAAGGAAGCTTCTATAGAATCAAAGGAATGGCAGTATATGATAAATTTGATAAGGAAATTACCATAAATTCCGTTATGGGAATAAAGGAAATTCCAGATTTTACTACAAAACGTATGGATACTAGTGTAGAAAAACGTGTGGAGCTGCATTTACATACTATGATGAGCGATATGGATAGTGTGGTAGATATTAATGCAATGATTAAAAGGGCAAAAGCATGGGGACATAAGGCAATTGCAATTACAGACCATGGTGTAGCCCAAGCCTTTCCGGTGGCATTTCGTGCCTTAGAAAAGAATGATCCCTTTAAAATCATTTACGGTTTGGAAGGATATTTTGTAGATGATTTAAAGGAAGTGGTGAAAAATTCACAGAATCAAAATTTAAAAGAAACCTATGTAGTATTTGATTTAGAAACCACTGGCTTTAGTCCAAGTCAAAATAGAATCATAGAAATTGGTGCAGTAAAGGTTAAAAATGGGGAAATTGTTGATCGATTTAGTCAATTCGTAAACCCGAAGGAACCAATTCCTTTTAAAATAGAAAACTTAACAGGAATCAACGATAATATGGTTATTAATGAGCCAGAAATTAGTGAGGTTTTACCGAAGTTTTTAGACTTTTGTGAAGGGGCAATTATGGTAGCCCATAATGCAGAATTTGATATGAGCTTTATTGAAAAAAATGCTCAGCTTCTCAATTTACCATGTGAATTTACAGTGGTAGATACAGTAGCAATTTCTAGAATTCTACTTCCAGAATTAGGAAAGCATAAGCTAAATAATATTGCAAAGCATTTGGGAATTTCCTTAGAAAATCATCATAGAGCAGTAGATGATGCCGAAGCGACGGCAGAGATTTTTTTACGCTTCATTGAAATGCTTGAGGAGAAAGAGATTTGCACACTTGATCAGTTAAATGAATTAGGAAAATCCTCACCAGATGCCATAAAAAAAGCCACTGCATATCATGGAATTATTTTAGTAAAAAATGAAGTAGGAAGAGTAAATTTATATCGATTAATTTCTGCTTCCCATTTAGATTATTTTAATCGTAGACCAAGAATTCCCAAAAGCTTAATTAACAAGTATAGAGAGGGCTTGATTTTAGGCTCAGCCTGCGAGGCGGGAGAATTATATCAGGCTATTTTAAGAGAGCAGGGAGAGGAAGAAATTGCACGACTTGTAAATTTCTATGATTACCTAGAGATACAACCATTAGGGAATAATAAATTTATGATAGCTTCCGATAAGGTTCCGATTGAAAATATGGAACAGCTTATGGAGATTAATCGAAAAATTTGTAGGCTAGGAGAGCAATTTCAAAAGCCTGTAGTTGCTACCTGTGATGTGCATTTTCTCGATCCTGAGGATGAAGTGTATAGAAGAATCCTAATGGCAGGAAAGGGCTTTAAGGATGCAGATGATCAAGCACCACTATATCTTAGAACCACAGAGGAAATGCTAGAGGAATTCCAGTATTTAGGCAGTGATAAAGCAAGAGAGGTAGTCATTACCAATACCAATTTAATTGCAGATATGATTGATGTGGTAGCACCAGTAAGACCAGATAAATGTCCACCAGTCATTGAAAAATCCGATGAAACCTTAACGAAAATATGCTATGACAAGGCGCATGAAATATATGGTCCAGACCTTCCAGAGGTAGTAGTAGAGCGACTAGAGAGAGAGTTAAATTCCATTATTTCCAATGGCTTTGCAGTTATGTACATTATTGCACAAAAATTAGTATGGGACTCTAATGACCACGGATACTTGGTAGGATCAAGAGGTTCTGTAGGTTCTTCCTTCGTAGCCACTATGTCGGGTATTACTGAGGTAAATCCATTATCTGCCCATTATATCTGTCCAAACTGTCACTTTGTTGATTTTGATTCAGAGCTAGTAAAAAAATATGTGGGAAAATCAGGCTGTGATATGCCAGATAGAGATTGCCCTAACTGTGGCACACCTCTTAAAAAAGAAGGCCACGACATTCCTTTTGAAACTTTCCTAGGCTTTAAAGGAGATAAGGAGCCTGATATTGACCTTAACTTTTCAGGAGATTACCAAGCCAGCGCTCATGCTTATACAGAGGAATTATTTGGAAAAGGAAAAGCCTTTCGTGCAGGGACAATTGGTGGAGTAGCAGAAAAGACAGCCTATGGTTATGTGTATAAATATTTTGAGGAAAGAGGAACTCATAAACGTAGATGTGAAATGGAACGAATTGCAGAGGGTTGTACTGGGGTAAAACGTACTACAGGACAGCATCCAGGAGGAATTATTGTACTGCCAAGAAACGAAGAGATCTATTCCTTTACGCCGATTCAGCATCCTGCAAATGATATGAATACACCGATTATTACCACACATTTTGAATATCACTCTATTGACCATAACCTATTAAAGCTAGATATACTTGGGCACGACGATCCTACCATCATTCGTATGCTAGAGGATTTAACGGGAGTAGATGCAAAGACCATTCCTTTAGATGATCAAAAGGTAATGTCCTTGTTTCACAATACAGAAGCTCTAGGAATTAAGCCAGAGGACATTGGTGGTATTCCACTAGGCTCTCTAGGAATACCAGAATTTGGAACAGATTTCGTTATTCAAATGTTAATCGATACCAATCCAAAAAGCTTCTCGGATTTGGTACGTATTTCTGGATTATCTCATGGAACGGATGTATGGTTAGGAAATGCCCAAACCTTAATTGAAGAGGGAAAAGCAGAAATTTCAACAGCAATTTGTACTCGTGATGATATTATGACATATCTAATTAATATGGGTCTTGACTCGGAGGAGTCCTTTAAGATTATGGAGGCTGTGCGAAAGGGCTTAGTGGCAAAGGGGAAATGTGCCAACTGGTCAGAGTGGGAACAGGATATGCTAGACCATGGTGTACCAGATTGGTATATTTGGTCCTGTAAGAAGATTAAATACATGTTCCCAAAGGCCCATGCAGCAGCCTACGTTATGATGGCATGGAGAATTGCATATTTTAAGGTATATTATCCAGTTGCTTATTATACCGCCTTCTTTAGTATTCGCGCCTCGGACTTTTCCTATGAAACCATGTGTTTTGGAAAAGAAAAGCTAGAATATCATTTGAAGGAGCTAATGAAGCTAGGAAAGGAAAATCAAACTGCTAAGGATCAAGGTACCATTAGAGATATGAGAGTGGTGCAGGAAATGTATGCAAGAGGAATTGAATTTACTCCAATTGATTTGTATACAGCAAATGCAAAAAGATTCCAGATTGTAGATGGTAAGATTATGCCAGCACTAGGTGCCATTGATGGACTAGGAGAAAAAGCAGCAGAGGCTGTGGTGGAAGCAGCAAAAAAAGGTCCGTTCCTTTCTCAGGAGGACTTTAAAAATCGTACTAAGGTAAGTAAAACAGTAGTAGATAAAATGGTAGAAATGGGACTTCTTGGGGATTTACCAGAGTCTAATCAGCTATCCTTTTTCTAAAAAAATTAGGGACATCAGCATTGATGTCCCTATTCTGGTACTTGGTGAGTTTTTATATATTGAAGAATGACGTCATAGGTTTCCTGTTTAAAGTGTAATCCGTCTCCTGCATCATAAATGGAGTTTAGCTCATTTTCCGTAGTTTTTAATTCAGGTGCAAGATTTAAGAAGTAAACCTCCTTTTCCTCTGCTAAATTAAGTAGCAGTCCATTATAATAATCAATAGACTCATTAGTCATATGAGCACTAGAATGGGTTTGGAAATTCTTTACAGGCAAGATAGACTGAATAATAATCTTGCTATTAGGGGAAGCTTCCTTTATGGTGTCAATTAATGTAGCGTATTCCTCCATAAATAAGGATTCCTCCATAAAGGCTACGCCATTAATGCCTAGAGCTACATATACCTTCCCAGGCTGACGAGCCTGTATAATATCAGCATAAGTACCTACTGTTTGGCTAACCGTATCTGTAAAGGTTCTATGCTGAAAGGCTTGATGATTAATTCCATTTTCAGCAAAGGTATTTTCTGCCTTAATATATCCATATTGCTCCATAGCAACAGTACGGGAATCTCCTAGAAATATCATATCATCAAAGTAGGAATCATCCGCTTCACTAGTTGGAAATAATAAAGTGGAGGGCTCCGCTTCTGTACTTTCCGTGGTATTTTGTTGTGTTGTAGTAGAAGGTAATTCTGCTTGTGTATGAGTATTGATATACTTTTCCATTTTTTTCTCTCCAAATATGAAATATGCGCCTAAAAATAATAGGGAGCAAATAAATAAAGTAATGAAAAAGGATATCACCAAGCTATGAATAAATCTTCTAAATAAGGATTGTTTTTGCTTTTGCATCACAATGGTACTCCCTTTTTTTCTTCTATTTTATCTTAATTTTAAGAAATTCACAACCATTATTTTGTATCCTCGCTCTATTCAGGGGTGATAGGTTTATGCTATAATAATTTTATCTATTTATTTTTTGACAGGGGGATGACATATGCTAAGAATGGAAATAGCTTGCTTTATTATATTAGCCTTTGTAGCATTACTATATTTTTCAGCACGAAGACAGCATACAAAAATGCATAAAACCTTCTCTGCGATATTAATTGTGGTGTTAATTCACTTAATATTTGATGGGGCTACCTTGTATTCGGTGAATCATTTAGATACCATTCCAAGGTGGATAAATGATTCCTTGCATCGAGTATTTATTGGCACTATGGTATTGGTGGTATTTTTGTTTTATGAACATATCTGCCTGATTATTGAAGAGGAAATGGAAAAAAGCATTTTCCTAAAAAATATTGCAAGAGTATACCTAGTGATTGCAGAGCTTTTTATTTGTGCCCTACCAATTAGCTATAAGATAACCGATAAGGGAAATTACGAAGCTGGAATTCACGCTAGTGTATCCTATGTTAGTGTTGCAGTTTATATTATATTATGTGTTTTTACAGTAATTGGCTATTGGAAACAAATTCACTATAAGAAAAAGCTTGTGATTGCTACTGCCTTGGCAATTGAAACCAGCATTTCTATATTACAGGGGTTAAATGGTACTTGGCTTATTAGTGGTATGGGAATTACTTTAATGACCTTATCCTTCTATCTTACCTTGGAAAATCCTGATATTTTATTATTAAATCAGGTGAAGGAGGAGAAAAAGAAGGCAGAGGAAGCCAATGCGTCAAAATCTAGGTTTTTATCTGTGGTTTCCCATGAAATTAGAACTCCTATGAACGCCATAGTAGGGATGACAGAGCTTTTGCTTCGAGGGGACTTAACTAAGGAGCAAAGAGAGTATCTTATGAATATTAAAAATTCAGGAGATGCACTGGTTATGATTATTAACGATATCCTAGACCAATCCAAAATTGAAGCAGGAAAAATGGAGCTCGTTGAAGCACCTTACGAATTAAGAGGAATGCTAGAGGATGTCCGTATGATTATTGAAAATCGAATCGGAGAAAAGCCAGTCCAATTAATTTATACCATTGATGACCAGATTCCAGAAGCTTTAGTAGGAGATGGTCTTCGCCTTCGCCAGGTTTTAATTAATCTTTTAAATAATGCAGTAAAGTTTACAGAAAAAGGGTATATAGAGCTTGGCATTTCCCTAGAGCAGAAAAAAGAGGATGAGCTGTTGCTGTATTTCTCCATAAAGGATTCTGGTCAGGGAATACGAGAAGAGGACCTAAATCGTTTATTCCAGGCATTTTCACAGGTGGATACCAAGAAAAATCATAGCAAAGAGGGAACAGGGCTTGGTCTTTCTATTTCAAGAGATTTTGTTCACCTAATGGGAGGACAGCTTAAGGTAAGAAGTGAGTATGGAGCAGGCAGTGAGTTTTTCTTTACTATTTCTCAAGGAGTTTCAGAAGAAGCTGTTTATCAAAATGAGGAAATGACTTCAAGTGAAAGTATGGAAAAGGAATTTACAGCACCAAATGCCCGCCTGCTAGTAGTGGATGATACCCCTATGAATTTAATGATTATAAAGGAACTGTTAGAGCCTTTTAAAATGCAAATTGATTTAGCTGAGTCAGGAATGAAAGCTTTAGAGCTAGTAGAGCAGCATCAGTATCACTTGATTTTAATGGATTATTTGATGCCAAATATGGATGGGGTAGAAACCACAAAAAGAATCAGAAGTCTTTCAGAGCAAAAGGATGCTTACTATCAAACAGTGCCAATTATTGCCCTTAGTGGAGATATCTCAGAGGAAGCCAAGGAGCAGTTTGAGTTAGCTAGAATGGATGATTTTGTAGAAAAGCCTGTGACGGCAGAAACCTTGAAGAGGGTGTTGATAAAATGGTTACCGAAAGAGGTGAATCCTTCTTATATAACCACCAATTAAATTTGTATTTTAAAAAGAAATCCGTTATACTAATGGCAAGAACACAGATACTGTATATTCAAGAAAATATAATATATGATGAGGTGATACAAAGTATGGGCGTATATTTTAATCCAAGTAATGAAAGCTTTGCAAAAGATAGAAATTATAAAATTTATATAGATAAAACGGGATTGTTGGAGTACTTAAATGAATCCATCGGAACTCCCAAAAACTGCATCGCATTAAGCCATGCCAGACGTTTTGGTAAATCCCATGCAGCGGGAATGATTGATGCTTATTACAGCCTTGGATGCGATTCCACTAAGCTTTTTGAAGATACTAAGATTGCTGAAAGTAGTGATTTTAAGAAGTATATGAATCAGTATAATGTGATTCATCTTGATATATCCTCTGTTTGGGATTTTCA
>JAFPBJ010000109.1 GCA_017390525.1 Lachnospiraceae bacterium
CAAGTTATTTCAACGCCTTTTTTAGACGAATATCTCCACCGTATATGGAGAAAATATGGTAATATTCCATAAAACGCGAGGAAATTCGCTCTGAGTAAGAATGAGCAATGTCTCCTAGGGTTAAATTGGTAGAAATAATTGTTGATTTTCTCCGGAGGGAGCGTTCATTCATACATACAAAAAGCTGAGAAGAAACAAAGGAATTGTTAAATTCCGTTCCTAGATCATCAATAATTAATAGGTCACAATCTAAAATATATTCAAAGGTATCCTTTGCAAGCTGTTTTTCCTCTTCTTTTCCAAAGCGATTTTTTTCCATTAAATCAAATAGCCCAAAGGCAGTGAAATAGGTAACTGTATGAAAACGGTCCAAAAGCTCCTTAGCGATACAGTTACTTAAAAAGGTTTTTCCGACTCCAGCATTTCCCATAAATAAAATATTATCCTGATGTTGGTCGAAATTCTCAATAAACTGCTTGCATTTTTCAAGTACCAGGGTCATATTCTCATAGGGAGAAGGCTGACCAAGCTGCAAAGGCTCCTTTTCATAATAATCAAGTGAAAAGGTAGAAAAATTCTCTGTTTTTAAAATATCCTTTATATTCGATTGATCATATAAGTAATCCACAATTGCCTGTTTAAAGCAAATGCATTTTTCGTTTCCCACATAGCCAGTGTCTTTGCATAAAGGACAAGTATAAAGTGGCTCTAAATAGTCTGTTGGGTAGCCATGTTCAATTAAAATAGCTTGCTTTTCTTTTGACAGTAGTTCGTTTTCTTCCTTTAATCCAGAAAATGTGGTATTTGAATCATGCTCGAGCATAGATTTTGTTTTTGCAATACTTCCTGAAGCAAGTAAATGGTCGATTTCTTTGATTCTAGGAAAGGCTTCATATATTTCTTCAAAGCGTTTCATTAAAACGCGATGATTGGAAGCTTGACGGCGGTCTAATTCCAATTTTACAGCTTGGTAGTCGCTAGGTTTTAATCCCACGAAAAGGCCTCCTTTCTATAAGTTCTTATTTAATAATTGCTGTTGTAGGCTGTCATAATCATATTGACGCTGTGGAAAATTGTGAAATTTATTATTGGTGGTAGTGGATACCTTTGGTGCTGGCTTGTTCTCTTTTAAGGCTGATTTTGCATGGTGAGCACTGTCAAGGGCTTTAATATCCTTAAGAGAAGTTACTTGATTTTTGTGCCAATGGGTTAAAATAGAATCCACATATTTAAAGCTAGGCTCATGAATAGTTAAAATCGTACGATTACAAGCCTCTAAAATAAGCTCTAAGCTAAGCTTATAGTCTGTAGTCCATTTGGCAATATAATCCTCCTCGCTTTTGCCTAAGCGCTTGATTCCTAGCGCTTTCATAATACTGAAATAGGTCTGGGAATGAAGGCGAGCAGCGTCCTTTGCCTGTTCTACTGTTTGGATACCCTCCTGATACCAAGCGATAGCAACTGTTTCGATGTAGCGCATACTTTTTTTGTTGTTGGAAACACAATATTCTACTAGGTATTCAATCAATCCAGTAGAAAAATGTAAGCAATCATAAAAATAATACAAGGTGCCAAGTTCTGTGGCACTTAAAGGCTTACCAAGATATGCTTCACAAACAAAAATAAGCTGACTTAATTCTTCAGATGCCATAGAATCAGATAATTCCTTTGGTGTGTAGGAAGGCTTTTTAGGTGGAGCCGCTGTCTCGGTGTCTTGATTCTTCATAGGTTCTGGGTTTGCTTCCATAGGAGCTTCTGTTGTAGCTACAATTTCTGATTCTAAAGGAGAAGGCTCTTTCGCTACCTTGCTAGATTTTGGAGAAAGCATGGTGATAGCAGTTAGCATATCCTTAGAATAAGAAAGCTCCATTAGACCTTCCTGTGCCCAGTATGTAAAGGCTCGTACCACATCGTTTTCTGTACAATTTAAGTGGTCTGCAATATTAGAAATTGCAATGGTTTCTTGGGCATTGATTAAGCGTAAGGTGTATAGGTATACCTTAATAAATTCGCCACTGGCACGATTCATATACTCATCTATAAAAATGTTTGAAATGCTGGTTTCTGTTGCAATCATGCGATTGTGAAGTGAAATAGGTTGTGTCATAGTGTAATCTTCCTTATATAAAACTTTTAATTCATGTAATGATTATACCATAGCTTTTTTTTATTGCAAGGCGGGGGGAGTGGGGTGTGGATAGTGTGGACAGTGTGGATAAATTGGGTAAAAAAAGAATTTTAGTTGAAAAAAATCGTTGTAATTCAAAGGTTTTTCATAAAAAGTGAAAAATTCACATAAAAATCAAAAAATCCACAGGGATTTACACACAAAAATGTGAATAAGCCTGTGGATAATGTGGATAACTATTGTCCTAGCATCTCTTCTCCGATTTTTACTACATCTCCGGCGCCCATAGTTATCAACATATCTTGTGGGACACAGTGGGATAATAAAAATTGTATAATTTCATCAAAAGATGAAATATAAGTTGCGTTTGGATTATGTTTTTGAATTTCCTTTACTAAATCCTTCGCGTGAATCTCTCCAGTATCTACCTCTCTAGCTGCATAGATATCTGTAATGATAACGTGGTCAGCATCCTTTAATGCATCTGCAAATTCATGTAGGAAGGCTTTCGTTCTAGTATAGGTATGTGGTTGGAATACACACCAAAGCTCTCTATGAGGATATTTTTTGGCTGCTTTTAGGGTAGCAGCAATTTCTGTTGGGTGGTGAGCGTAATCGTCAATTACTGTTACACCGCCTACGACACCTTTTTTCTCAAAACGACGTTTGGTTCCAGTAAATAAGGAAAGTCCTTTTGTAATATCTGTAAGAGATAAACCTAAATAATCCGCTACAGCTACAGTTGCCAAAGAATTGGAAACGTTATGAATACCTGTTACGTTTAAATCAATTTTTGTAAGAAAAGCGCCGTCCTTATATAAATCATAGTGACCACAACCCAATTCATCATAGGTGATGTTTTTGGCTTGATAATTGGCGTTGTCTGAGAAACCATAGGTAATGGTTTTACATTTTATATCTGTTGCTAATTCCTGATAATTATCAATATCTTCATTTAATACTAGAAGACCATCCTCTGGAAGAAGCTTCGCAAATCTGTGGAAAGAGTCTCTAATTTCTTCAATTCCACTAAAGAAGTCTAAGTGATCCTCTTCTACATTTAGAATTACGCTGATTTTTGGGAAAAAGGAAAGAAAACTGTTGGTATATTCGCAAGCCTCTGTAATAAAAATATCAGAGTGACCAACTCGAATATTTCCCTTAATTGCATCTAAAATTCCACCTACAGTAATGGTAGGGTCTTCGCTGGCTTCTAGGCAAATAGTGGATAACATGGAAGTGGTGGTAGTTTTTCCATGAGTTCCAGAAATCGCAATTGGGGTTTTGTAGTTTGCCATAATTTGTCCAAGCAACTCAGCTCTTGTAATTGATGGAATATTTTTCTTGCCTACTTCCTGTAATTCTTCGTTATCAGGATGAATGGCTGCTGTGTATACAACTAAGTCAATGTCGTCGGTAATATTAGATGCACTTTGTCCAATGGCAATGGTTGCACCTAATGAACGAAGATGAGTAGTCATTTCAGATTCCTTTGCATCAGAGCCTGACACAGTAAAATGGTTCTTAAGCAGAATTTCTGCAAGACCGCTCATACTAATTCCTCCAATTCCAATAAAGTGAATATGAAGGGGTTGGTTAAAGTTAATTTGGTACATAATGAATTTTCCTCCATTCCGATGCGTTAAAAGGTACGCAACACATAACTTTCATTATACTCCAGCAAAGGAAAAGCCTCAAGTGCTAGGACGAAAATTTTTGAAATAATATCAATGAAAATGTGTTCACAATCTAGGGTAAAAATGCTATAATAGTCTCAACTGATGCAACAATAGTCTCAACTGATTTTACTGCAAAGAATATAGAGAGGAGGTGGCATTGTGATAAGAAAAGAGATGATAGCAATGCTTTTAGCAGGAGGGCAAGGAAGTAGACTTGGAGTACTAACTTCGAAGCTTGCTAAGCCTGCGGTTCCTTTTGGAGGAAAGTATAAAATTATTGATTTCCCTTTAAGCAATTGTATCAATTCTGGAATTGATACAGTGGGAGTGTTAACACAATATCAACCACTTAGATTAAATCGTCACATAGGAATTGGAATTCCTTGGGATCTTGATAGAAATATTGGTGGAGTTACAGTGTTGCCACCATATGAAACTAGCAATAACAGTGAATGGTATACAGGTACTGCCAATGCGGTATATCAGAACTATGAATACATGGAATACTATAATCCAGAATATGTGCTTATTTTATCGGGGGATCATATTTATAAAATGGATTATGAGGTTATGCTAGAGTATCACAAGCAAAAGAATGCGGATATTACCATTGCCACCATTCAGGTTCCTATGGAGGATGCTAAGCGATATGGTATCGTTATTACAGACAAGACGGAACGAATTGTTGATTTTGAGGAAAAGCCAGAGCAGCCAAGAAGTAATAAAGCCTCTATGGGAATATACATATTTAAGTGGAAGGTATTAAAAGAGGCACTTTCTAGTATGTCCAAGCAAACTGCCTGCGATTTTGGTAAGCATATTATTCCTTATTGCTTTAAAAGCGGTAAACGTATTTATTCCTACAGCTACAATGGCTATTGGAAGGATGTAGGAACGCTAGAATCCTATTGGAAGGCAAATATGGAGTTGATTGATTTAGTTCCAGAATTTAATTTATATGAGGAATTTTGGAAAATATATACCAAGAGTGATATTATTCCACCACAATATATCTCCTCTGACGCTAAGGTAGCTCGTTCCATTGTGGGAGAAGGAACTGAAGTAAGAGGAACGGTATATAATTCTGTCATTGGAGTTGGAGTTATTATAGAAGAAGGCTGTGAGATTCGAGATTCTATTATTATGAGCCATACCGTGATTAAGAAAGGCAGCAAGATTAATAAAGCAATCATTGCAGAAAATTGTACCATTGGAGAGCAGGTGGAAATAGGATTCTTAGAGGAAATTGATAATCTAGTGGCTCCCCACATTTATAATTCTGGATTAGCTACGATTGGAGAATTTAGCGTAATACCAGATAAGGTTAAAATTGGAAAAAATATCGCCATATCGGGAATAACTGAGCCTGATGATTATGTGAATGGTGTATTAGAAAGTGGGGAAACCTTAATAAAGGCAGGTGAGAAATAGTGAGAGTACTTGGAATTATTTTAGCAGGTGGAAATAACAATAAAATGGATCAATTAGTAGAAAAAAGGGCAGTAGCAGCTATGCCTATTGCGGGAAGCTTTCGAAGCATTGATTTTGCCTTAAGTAGTATGACCAATTCAGGTATTCAAAAGGTTGCTATTCTTACCCAATACAATGCAAGGTCATTAAATGAACACTTAAGCTCTTCTAAATGGTGGGATTTTGGACGTAAAAAAGGCGGACTGTATGTATTTACACCTACGATTACCAATGAAAATAGTCATTGGTACAGAGGAACAGCAGATGCCATTTATCAGAATTTAACCTATCTAAAAAATAGTCATGAGCCTTATGTGGTCATTGCAGCAGGAGATGGTATATACAAGCTTGATTATAATAAGGTTTTGGAGTATCATATAGAGAAGAAGGCAGATATTACCGTTGTTTGTAAAGAAATGCAGCCAGAATGGGATGACTTAACCAGATTTGGAATTGTAAAAACAGATGATGAGAATCGAATTATTTCCTTAGAGGAGAAGCCTAAGGTGGTAACCTCTCATCTTGTTTCTACGGGAATTTATATACTGAGACGGCGTCAATTAATTGAGCTAGTGGAAGAAGCCGTGGAAAAGGGTGGTTACAATTTGGTTACAGACATTTTAATAGATGCTGTACAAAGTCGAAGAGTGTATTCTTATAAGATGGATTCTTATTGGAGTAATATGTCAACAGTACAGGCATATTATAAGACTAATATGGATTTCTTAAATAAGGATATTAGAGATTACTTTTATAGAGAGTATCCAAGTATATATTCTAAGATTGATGATTTGCCACCAGCTAAGTTTAATGGTGGCGCAGTGGTAAAAAATAGTCTGATTTCCAGTGGTTGTATTATTAATGGAAATGTAACAGACTCTGTTTTGTTTAAGAAGGTTTTTGTGGGTAACAACTGCACCATTAAGAATTCGATTATTCTTAATGATGTATATATTGGGGATAACACCTATATAGAGAATTGTATCGTGGAGAGTCGGGACACCATTCGTCCGAATTCAAATTACACAGCTTCAGAAGGTACAATTAAAGTTGTTGTAGAAAAAAATGAAAGGTATACTCAATAGGCAATACGCTTAATTTGAGTAAAGGGGGACTACAAAATGAATATTACAGATGTAAGAATCAGAAAAGTAGCAAAGGAAGGTAAGATGAAAGCAATCGTTTCTATTACAATTGATAATCAGTTTGTGATTCATGATATCAAGGTAATAGAAGGAGAAAAAGGTTTATTTATTGCAATGCCAAGTAGAAAGGCATCTGATGGAGAATACCGAGATATTGCTCATCCAATTAACACAGAGACGAGAGAGTCTCTTCAGAAGTTAATTTTAGATACCTATGAAAAAATGGCATAGGTTTGTGTGTTATTATGAACAATAAGGAAAAGGAAGGCCAGGGATGAAAGCTCTGGTCTTATTTTCCTTTAGAAAGAGAGGATTTTATACCATGTCTGAATTAAAAGCAGTAATTTTAGCGGCGGGAAAGGGAACAAGAATGAAGTCGGACCTACCCAAGGTGCTTCATGAGGTGTGTAATAAGCCTATGATTAAGTATGTCATTGAAGCAGCAAAAGAGGCTGGGACAAAGGGAATTTGTGTGGTTGTAGGGCATAAGGCACAACAGGTGATTGATAAAATTTTTGATTTGGGAGAAACTCACATTCAGTTTGTAGAGCAAAAACAACAGTTAGGTACAGGCCATGCAGTAAAATGCGCCAAGGATTTTATTGGGACAGAGGGAGAAACCATTGTTTTATTTGGAGATACCCCGATTGTGACAGGAAAAACTCTAAATCAATTATACGAATATCACAAAAAGGAACGAAACGCAGTTACAGTTATGTCTGCATATATGGAGAATCCAGAGGGATACGGAAGAATTGTTAGAGATGAACAGGGAACCTTTTTAAAAAGTGTGGAGCATAAGGATGCAACTGAGAAGGAGCTTTTAGTAAAAGAGGTAAATTCTGGTATGTATTTGTTCCAAAATAAATATTTAAGCGAGGCGCTTTTGCATCTTAATAATAATAATGCCCAAGGAGAATATTATTTACCAGATACCTTAACTATTATTAAAGACCAATTAGGTGGAAAGGTAGATGCTATGATGATAGAAGATGCTACAGAAATTCAAGGGGTGAATTCAAAGGAGCAGCTTGCTCTTGCAGAGGAAATGATACAACGTAGAAACGGAGGAAAATAAGATGAAGATTATTGTTGGATTAGGGAATCCTACCAGCCAATATGTTGGAACGAGACATAATATCGGTTTTGCAGTGATTGATGAATTGTCTAAGGAATATAACATAGCAGTAGATACGAAGAAGCATAAAGCCTTATGTGGAAAAGGAATGATTGCAGGAGAAAAGGTAATTTTAGCTAAGCCTCAGACCTATATGAATCTAAGTGGAGAAAGCGTAAGAGCGTTAGTAGATTATTATAAAGTAACCAATGAGGATGTAATTATTGTGTATGATGACATTTCTCTGGATGTGGGAGATATTCGTATTAGACAAAAAGGAAGTGCGGGAGGGCATAACGGAATTAAAAATATTATTGCTCATTTAAATACCCAAGAATTTCCTAGAGTAAAGGTAGGGGTAGGAGAAAAACCAAAGGGACAAGATTTGGTAAACTATGTACTAGGACATTTTTCCAAGGGAGAAATGGAGCAGATTCAGTCAGGGATTGAAATGGCAGCAAAATCTATTGCTGTGATGGTAGAGGATGGCATACAAAAAGCCATGAATGATTTTAATGGAAAAAATAAATAAAGGTGGGTGAGAATGGTGATAGGCTTAGACCAACCACTTTTGGTAAGTGAAAGCTATAAAAAAATAAAGTCCTATTGTGACACACAAAGGTTACCTATATTAGTGGCAGGCTGTGTGGAAAATCAAGACTGCCATGTAATGTATAATATTGGAAAAGATTACAAAAATCGGATTATTGTAGTCAGTGACGATACGAAAGCCAAGGAACTTTATGAAAATTATCGTTATTTTGATGATAATGTATATGTTTTTCCAGCGAAAGACGTCTTATTCTACAGTGCGGATGTTCACGGAAATGCCATTACAAGGCAACGTATTAAGCTACTTAAGGCATTAACAGAGGAAGAGG
>JAFPBJ010000110.1 GCA_017390525.1 Lachnospiraceae bacterium
GCCAAAAATGGGAGTTCTTGTAGCAGAGGATGTAGAGCCTGCTAAGGTGCTTTACGTTGTAAAAACCATGGTGGATATTTTTACTAAATATGGCAATTACGAAAATAGAGCAGCCTCAAGAAGCCGTTTCTTACAGGATAGCCTTGGAGTTGAACAGCTACAAGCCATTTTTAAAGAGCAGCTTGCTGATAATTTAGAAAAAGAAAATCTTACCATTACAGTAAAGGAAGATGCTGTAAATAAAGAAGGTTCTATCTCTGGAGAGGAAGAATTCCTAAAAGATAATAAAAGAGTGAAAAAGCAAAAACAAAAAGGCTTATACAGCGTTTCTTATCATCCAATTGGTGGAAGCCTTGCACCAGAGTTCTTTGTAAATCTATATGAAGGCATCAAGGCTATGGAAGAGGTGAAGCTAAGACTTACCCCAACCCAAGGCATGTATATCATTAATTTGACACAGGAAGAAGCAAAGCAGGTGTTAGAGCTTACCAAAGACGGCGCAAGAAATACCTTTGAAGCCTCTACCGCTTGCATTGGAGCAGATATTTGTCAGGTGGGAATAGGAAAAAGTCAGGCACTTTTAAAGGCTTGTGTAGAACGAGTAAGAAAAGAAGATTTTAGGGAAGGTGTGCTTCCAAGCATTCATATTTCTGGTTGTCCATCCTCTTGCTCTGCTCATCAAACCGCACAAATTGGTTTTAGAGGCGGAAAGAAACCAACCGAAGACGGACCACAATTTGCCTTTGCAATTTATGAAAATGGATGCGAAAAGCTAGGACAAGAGCAGTTTGGAGAAGAGCTAGGCGTGGTATTAGAAAAAGATATTCCAGAGCTTCTAGTGGAAATTGGAAAGGCTGTGGAAGCAGAAAATATGACCTATACCCAGTTTAGAAAGCAATTTCCAGATAAAGTAATTGAAATTGTGAAAAAGTATGTATAAAGGTTCTGCAAAGTGATTTAGAGTTGCTACAAAGCTTAGAAGAAATAATGAAGTAAAAAGCTACTCAGGCTTTTAGACGAAAAGTTTAAAAGCTTGAGTATTTTTTTGTAAAAACCTATTGACATCCTGATATATTTCGTATAACATACAAAACATATATAAATAGTATGAATAGATTGAAAGGGAGGAAAAACGATGAAACACATTTTATGCTTTGGAGATTCGAATACATATGGATATAGACCTGACGGCTTAGGAAGATATGATGAAACCATACGCTGGACTAAGAAGGTACAAAGGGCGCTAGGAACAGCAGAGTATCAAATCATTGAGGAAGGCTTATGCGGACGTACCACAGTATTTCAAGACGAACTACGAATTGCAAGAAAGGGAGTTGATATTTTTCCAGTGCTTCTAGAGACCCACCAGCCGCTAGATCTCATTATTATTATGTTAGGCACTAATGATTGCAAAACTCGTTATAAGGCCTCTGCAGGTACCATTGCAAAGGGGATGGAGCAGCTAGCAAACATGGCGCTTTCTTATGTAGCGCACCCTTCTAATATTTTACTAGTATCGCCGATTCATTTAGGAAAAGGGGTAGGAGAGGAAGGCTATGATGTGGAATTTGATTCAGCCTCAGAGGAGGTTTCTAAGGGTCTTGCCAAGGAATATAAAAAGGTGGCAGATAAGCTGGGTACAAGCTTTTTAGATGCTGCTTCGGTGGCAAAGCCAAGTAAGACAGATAGAGAGCACCTTGATGAGGAAGGGCATGAAGCATTTTCTCAGTTAATTTTACAGTGGATAAAGGAAAAGGGAAAAAAGTAAAGGGGAAATATGAGAAAACCCCTTGCAATATTTGAATAATTCGATAAAATAGACGTGATACGCTTTTTTTGAAACAAATATGTAATTGCGAAACGTGGTTTATGTTTACTATAGTTGTTTAAAATATACTAACCAACGCAGGCACGCTCGCGCTACGTTGTACCTCGTAGCGGACACATAATGCGTCAAAATACGACGCATAAGTGCCGACGGGTACAAAGTACCTGCTTATGGATATGTATATTTTATACAACTGAAATAAGTTTTTGGGGCGTTTTGCAAATGATTTTGGAATAAAAAGAAAGGGAGAAAAAGGAGACACGTTTATGATTAGTGCAAACAATGTAACATTACGATTAGGAAAAAGAGCATTATTTGAGGATGTGAATATTAAATTTACGGAGGGGAATTGCTATGGCTTAATTGGTGCCAATGGTGCTGGAAAGTCTACCTTCCTTAAGATTCTTTCAGGAGAAAGGGAACCAAGTAAGGGCGAAGTAGTAATGAACGCAGGAGAGCGTTTGTCTGTACTACAACAGGATCACTATAAATACGACGAATATGTGGTATTAGATACTGTTATTATGGGAAATAAGCGCCTTTATGAAATTATGAAGGAAAAAGAAGCAATCTATGCCAAGGAAGATTTTACAGAGGAAGACGGAATTAAGGCAAGTGAACTAGAGGGAGAATTTGCTACCATGAACGGATGGGAAGCAGAATCGGATGCTGCTATGCTTCTTAATGGACTAGGAATTGAAGGAGAGCTTCATGACAAATACATGAAGGATTTAACGGGTTCTCAGAAGGTGAAGGTATTACTTGCGCAAGCTCTATTTGGTAATCCAGATGTATTGCTTCTTGACGAGCCTACCAACCATTTGGATTTAGATGCCATTGCCTGGTTAGAGGAATTTTTAATTAATTTTGAAAACACAGTAATTGTAGTATCCCATGATAGATATTTTCTTAACAAGGTTTGTACCCATATTGCGGATATTGACTATGCAAAAATCCAGCTTTATGCAGGAAATTATGATTTCTGGTACGAGTCTAGCCAGCTAATGATTAAGCAAATGAAGGAAGCCAATAAGAAGAAGGAGGAAAAAATCAAGGAATTACAAGATTTTATCCAACGCTTTAGTGCCAACGCTTCTAAGTCTAAGCAGGCTACCTCAAGAAAACGTGCCTTAGAGAAAATTGAACTAGACGACATTAAGCCTTCTAGTAGAAAATATCCATACATTGACTTTAAGCCAAATCGTGAAATTGGAAATGAAGTCTTAACTGTAAAAAATATTTCCAAAACCATTGACGGAGAAAAGGTGTTAAATAACATTTCCTTTACCATAGGTCGTGAGGATAAAATCGCTTTTGTAGGGCCAAATACCATTGCTACTACTACTTTATTTAAGATTCTAGCAGGAGAATTAGAGCCAGACGAAGGAGAATATAAATGGGGAGTTACCACAACTCAGTCTTATTTTCCAAAGGACAATACCAAGGAATTCGCTTCTGAGGACACCATTGTAGACTGGCTTACTCAGTATTCCGATGATAAGGATGTGACCTATGTAAGAGGCTTCCTTGGAAGAATGTTATTCTCAGGAGAAGAAGGACTTAAGAAGGTAAATGTATTATCTGGTGGAGAAAAGGTACGCTGCTTACTTTCAAAAATGATGATATCGGGAGCAAACGTATTAATTCTAGACGAGCCAACCAACCACCTAGATATGGAATCCATTACTGCATTGAATAATGGATTGATTAAATTCCCAGGTGTACTCATTTTTACCTCTCAAGATCATCAGTTTATTCAAACTACAGCAAACCGTATTATGGAGCTTACTCCACAAGGCTTAATCGACAAGCAAACTACCTATGATGAATACCTAGAAAATGATGAATTAGCTCGTAAAAGACAGGTTATGAACATGGAAGCAGAAGAGGAAGATTAGAAGAGAATATTGTGGGTGATTTTGTCTAAAATTTCTGTGCGGACATATAACAGTGAAAGCAGCTGTATTGAACCCGTTCTGATAGACACCAATTTGAAGAAACAAAACCTCATATTGTGAGGTTGCATAATATTTGTTTAGATTCTGATTATGTGAAATGGATGCGAAATGATTGATCCGAATAAAAAGGTTGTTCCCATAGATCATGGTTGGGCGAATATGAAGACGAAAAGGAAAAGGAGCTAAATTAGCTCCCTTAGTACAATGCAATACCTTGTCGTAATATTGAGTTCCAATTGCTTTTTTGAAAAAGAAATCTTACGATAATCACTTCTTTTTTCTCTTCGTCAATGATGAAAAAAGCAAGATAGTTTTTGACGATAATATAACGAATTCCCCAAGAATTAAGTATAGAATCGTCAACCACTTTGCAGCGTTCAGGATATTCATCTAATGAATTAATCTGAGCATTTGCTTCGTCAAGTAAATCGTCGGCTGCTTTTGGATTTTTTAATACAAATTCAATATGGTCAGCAGCAGAGCTTAAATCTTTTTCAGCAGTTTTTGTGATGCAAACTTGATAAGTCATCGGTTACGATTCTTTCTTATGTCGGAAATAGCTTCGGAGAATGGTCTTGTATTACCTGCTCCGATATCGTTCAAGCCTTCTTTGATTTGGCCATATAACTCAAAGCGGCTTGTGAGCTCTTCGTAAGCTTCAATGCTCATTACAGCAAGGTCCCCTTTACCATTCTTTGTGATAAACACAGGTTCCGGATAAGTGTGGCAGAAGGTTGATATTTCATTGTAATTATTCCTAAGATCAGCACTTGATTTGATTGTTGGCATATAAAACACCTCCTTTTATATAACAAAATTATACACGAATTTTGTTATATAGTCAACCGGGGATAATGATATGTTATGCAGAGGATATTCCAAAAACGGAGGAAGAATACCGGGAGTATTATAGAGCCTTTGGTGACCTTTTCTACAACATGGATTCCAAGTGGCTTGAAAGCTAAATAAAAATACATA
>JAFPBJ010000111.1 GCA_017390525.1 Lachnospiraceae bacterium
AAGATCCAATTCCAAATTTAAGAAAGCTATATAAAAACTATAGTAGTGGTTATTTAAATGTACCTTCAGTAGGAGCAGGAACAGCAAATACAGAATTTGAGGCAATTTCTGGAATGAGTATTAGACAATTTGGTGCAGGAGAATACCCATACAAAACAATTTTAAGAAAAAAAACCTGTGAAAGTACTGCTTATGATTTAAAAAATCTTGGATATACGACTCATGCTATTCATAATAATACTGCATCATTTTACGGAAGAAACGAAGTATTTCCTAATTTAGGCTTTGATACCTTTACGCCAGTAGAATTTATGTGTACAGGAGAAAGAACACAAAATGGATGGGTCAAGGATAAAGTGTTAACAGAATATATTATGGATTGCTTGCGTTCTTCTAAGAAACAGGATTATATTTATGCAATATCAGTACAAGGACACGGTAGTTACCCAACGGTACGTTCAGAAGAAACACCTAATATTACAGTTTCTGGAGAGAACTTTACAGAAGAACAGCTAGCAGGAATTGAATATTATGTAAATCAAATTAATGAAATGGATCAGTTTGTAGGCGAGTTAATAAAAAACTTAACAGCTTACGGAGAAGATACAGTTCTTGTGATGTATGGAGACCATTTGCCTAGCCTTGGGTTTACAGAGGAGGATATGAAAAATAATTCTCTTTATCAAACCGAGTATGTAATATGGGATAATATTGGTCTTAAGAAAAAAAATCAAACCCTATATTCTTATCAAATTGCGGCAGAGGTTATGAATCGTTTAGGAATTCACGAAGGAAACATTGCAAAGCTACACCAGAAAATGAGAAATACCATTGATTACCTAGAACGATTAAGAATGTTATCCTATGATATATTATATGGAGAAAATTATTTGTATAATGGAGTAACCTTTGCGGCTACAGATATGCAGATGGGTATTAAGCATCCGAAAATATATAATGTATTTGCCAACGGCTCTGGAATTTATGTTACAGGAGAAAATTTAACAGAAAAAACCAAGGTGTATGTAAATGGTGAGAAGGTTCCGGTAGAATACAGTGGAAGACGTATGCTTCGGCTAGATATAGAAGAAATAAAAACTGGGGATATTGTAACATTAAAATTAACAGGTGGTAGAAAAACAGTATTATTTGTTTCAGATGAATTTGTTGTAAATGTAGATGATGCAACCATAGATGAGGAAAGTTAAAAATTTCCAACATATTTGAATGAAACCAAACCATACTATGATTAAAGACATAAACAAAAAAGTGTCTTTAATAAAATATGGAGGTGATAATATGTCAAACTCAAATGGTTCATCAAACAGAGTAGAAGTGCCACAAGCAAAAGACGCACTGAACAAATTTAAGATGGAAGTAGCACAAGAAATCGGTGTAAACCTAAAAGAAGGCTACAATGGAGACTTAACTTCTGCTCAAGCAGGTTCTGTGGGTGGAGAAATGGTTAGAAAAATGATTAAACGCCAGGAAGAACAAATGTCTGGTCAAGCAAATAGCTAATAAAAGCAAATAAATATGTAAAAAGGAAAAGGCTGTTTTAAGGAGTGAGACTTAAAATAGTCTTTTCCTTTTGAGGAGAAAATATTTCATAGGGTAATAGAAGAAAATTCAAAAATTTAATTTCATAAATTTCCTTTTCTCTATAGACAGTAGGCGGATATATATGCTATAATGAGAAAACGTGTAGTGTGGAATGTAATAGATTAAAATGCAACCATACAAAGACATTAAGGAGGAAATATAAATGAGTTTATCAGTAGAAAATTTAGAACACAATATGGCAAAGTTAACAATTGAAGCTTCAGCAGAGACCTTAGATGCTGCAATTAACGAAGCCTATAAGAAAGCAAAAGGAAAAATCAGTGTTCCTGGTTTTAGAAAAGGAAAGGTACCTCAAGCATACTTAGAGAAAATGTATGGTGTAGAGATGTTTTATGAGGATGCAGCTAATATCATTATTCCAGACGCATATGCAAAAGAATTAGAAGAAAGTGATTTAGATATTGTATCACAACCTCAAGTAGAAGTAACACAAATCGAAAAAGGAAAACCTTTTATTTTTACTGCATTAGTAGCAATTAAGCCAGAGGTTACTCTTGGAGATTACAAGGGAATTGAAGTACCTAAGACTGACGTTACAGTAACAGAAGAAGAAATTGCAGAAGAAATCAGTAAAGTACAAGACCAAAATTCAAGAACAATCACTATTGAAGACAGACCAGTACAAGACAAAGATGAAGTTACCATTGATTTTGTAGGTTCTGTAGATGGAGAAGAATTTGAAGGTGGAAAAGGAGAAGATTATCCATTAGTAATCGGTTCTCATTCCTTCATTGATAACTTCGAAGATCAATTAATCGGAAGCAACATTGGTGATTTAGTAGACGTAAATGTTACTTTCCCAGAAGAATATCATGCAAAAGATTTAGCAGGTAAGCCAGCTTTATTTAAAGTAACAATCAAAGGAATCAAAGCAAAAGAAGTATCAGAATTCGATGATGAATTTGTACAAGAAGTATCAGAATTTGATACAGTAGATGAATACAAGGCTGATTTAAAGGCAAAATTAGAAGAGAAAAAATCAAAAGAAGCAAAAACTGAAAAAGAAAATACAGTAATTGATAAAATTATTGAAAATGCAACAATGGATATTCCAGATGCAATGCTTCAAACACAAGTACGTCAAATGGCAGAAGAATTTGCTCAAAGATTAAGCTACCAAGGTTTAAAATTAGAACAATACTTCCAGTTTACAGGATTAAACCAAGATACTTTCTTAGCACAAATGCAACCACAAGCTACTAAGAGAATCGAATCAAGATTAGTATTAGAAGCAATTGCAAAAGCAGAAGCAATCGAAGTATCTGAAGATGAGCTTAAGAAAGAAGTAGAAAATATGGCAGCTGCTTACCAAATGGAAGCTGATAAATTAATGGAAATGATTGGCGATAGAGAGAAAGAACAAATGAAACAAGATATTGCAGTTCAAAAAGCAGTGGACTTAGTTGTAGAAGCAGCAAAAGAAGTATAGAATCATAAGCATTAGGGATTGAGTCGAATACGTTCAGTCCCTTTTGTGGCATTGAAGTTTATATTATAATTCTTTTAAAATAAATAAGAAAGGGATGGGTATAAAATGAGTTTAGTACCTTACGTCATTGAACAAACTAGTAGAGGAGAAAGATCCTATGATATTTATTCTCGTCTATTAAAGGATAGAATTATTTTTTTAGGAGAAGAAGTAAATGATACAACAGCAAGTATTGTAATTGCACAGCTTCTTTTCTTAGAGTCTGAGGATCCAACAAAGGATATTCAATTGTATATCAATAGTCCAGGTGGTTCTGTTTCAGCAGGCTTTGGAATTTTTGATACGATGAATTATATTAAGTGTGACGTGGCTACAATTTGTTGTGGTATGGCAGCTAGTATGGGAGCATTTTTACTTGCAGGAGGTACTCCTGGCAAACGTATGGCACTTCCAAACGCTGAAATTATGATTCATCAGCCAATGGGTGGAATGCCAAGTGGAAGTCAGGCAAGTGATATGCAAATTACAACAGAGCATATTTTAAAAACAAAGAGAAAAATTAATGAAATCTTAGCAAAAGAGTGTGGTAAGCCAGTAGAAGTGCTTGAGAAGGATACAGATAGAGATAATTGGCTTAGTGCAGAAGAAGCTAAAAATTATGGATTGATTGATAGTATTATCACCAGTCGAGAATAGGAGAGATATATGTCGGGACGTAGCGATGAAAAAAAACAACAATTAAGATGTTCTTTTTGTAACAAAACTCAAGACCAGGTAAGAAAGTTAATTGCAGGGCCAAACGTATACATTTGTGATGAATGTATTGAGGTGTGTTCAGAAATCATTGAGGAAGAATTTGATGAGTATGAAACACAAGGTAACATCAATTTACTAAAGCCAAAGGAAATAAAAGAATTCTTAGACCAATATGTTATTGGACAAGAGGATGCAAAAAAAGTACTTTCTGTAGCAGTATATAACCATTATAAAAGAATTATGGCAGACAAGGATTTTGATGTGGAATTACAAAAAAGTAATATTCTAATGTTAGGTCCTACTGGTTCAGGAAAAACATATTTAGCACAAACACTTGCAAAATTATTAAATGTGCCTTTTGCTATTGCAGATGCAACTGCTCTTACAGAAGCAGGGTATGTAGGTGAAGACGTAGAAAATATTTTGCTTAAGATTATTCAAGCGGCAGACTATGACATTGAACGTGCAGAATATGGAATTATTTATATTGATGAAATTGATAAAATTACTAGAAAGTCAGAAAATACATCAATTACAAGAGATGTTTCCGGTGAAGGTGTACAACAGGCGTTGCTTAAGATTTTAGAAGGTACCGTAGCCTCTGTTCCACCACAAGGAGGAAGAAAACATCCACATCAAGAGTTTATTCAAATTGATACTACAAATATTTTATTTATTTGTGGAGGAGCCTTTGATGGACTTGATAAGATTATTGAAAATAGAATTGGAAAGAAATCCATTGGATTTAACGCAGAGGTTTCTAGTGGTGTGAAGGCGAATGTAGGAGAATTATTTAAACAAGCCACTCCACAGGATTTTGTGAAATTTGGTTTAATTCCAGAATTTGTAGGACGTGTGCCAGTAGCTGTTTCTCTTGATTTATTAGACGAAGAAGCGCTAACTCAAATTTTAACAAAACCAAAGAGTGCCATTGTAAAACAATATAAGAAATTATTTGAGTTAGATGGTGTAGAGCTTGAGTTTGAGCCAGAAGCACTTACTGCTATTGCTACGAAGGCAATTGAGAGAAATACAGGTGCGAGAGGTCTTAGAGCCATTATGGAATCTGTGGTAATGGATTTAATGTATACAGTGCCGTCTGATAATAAGATTGAAAAATGTATTATTACAAAAGAGGCAGTAGAAAAAACAGCAGAGCCTACTATTATCTATTCAGATAAACCAGTAAATAGAAAAAATGTAGGAAAGAAGCATTCTTCTAAGAACAATGGAGAAATTGCCTAAGGATACTGAAAAAAATTGACAAAAGGGGTATTATTTTCATGATAATTAAAAGCGTAAATTTAGAAACAGTTTGTGGAATTACAAGTAAATTACCGGAGAATAGTATGCCTGAGTTAGCCTTTGCAGGAAAGTCAAATGTAGGAAAGTCTTCTTTGATTAATGGATTAATGAATCGTAAGGCATATGCAAGAACTTCGGCTCAGCCAGGTAAAACCCAGACAATTAATTATTATAATATTAATGACTCCTTTTATTATGTGGATTTACCAGGCTATGGATATGCCAAGGTTACAATGGAAATAAAGGCAAAATGGGGTAAGCTAATTGAAGATTACCTTCATCAGTCTAAGCAATTAAAGGTAGTATTCCTTTTGATTGACATTCGACATGCACCTTCAGAAAATGATAAGATTATGTACGATTGGATTGTATATCAGGGATATGAGCCGGTGATTATTGCAACTAAGCTAGATAAGCTAAAACGAAGTCAAGTGGCAAAACAAATCAAACTGATTAAAGAGAAATTAGGGATGCCAAAGGAAGGATTGATTTTCCCTTTTTCAGCAGTTACAAAGCAAGGAAGAGAAGAAATCTGGGACTTCATTGAAGAACAAATAGGATTAAAAGAAGAAATAGTAAACGATACAACAAAAGAAGAAGAAAGCTAATTGCTTTCTTCTTCTTTTGTTGTTGTTGGATTCTTCATTAAATTTTTCATTAGGTTAGAATAGACATAAGAGGAATTTTCACGCCAGTTATCACAAATGGCAATGGCTTGATCCTGGGATACTACGTTTAGTTTGATTTCTAGTAAAGTAGAATCCTTTTCCTTTACGATACATTCTACGGTGTATTCATCCTTTTTGGCAGGATAATAATCTGCTACAATTTTTACTTCATTTCTAAGCTCATATTTATGATTTTGCAAAAATTCTATGGCATCTTCTATAATTGCTGGAGGAATTTTGTGCTCGAAATATGTAATGGTTTCTTTCCCTGTAGGTGTAATGTGGTAGTGGGAAGAATTACGTACGGTTTCTTGACGAATCATTTTGGATTCTATTAATTCGTGAATGGACTGTTGGAAGTTAAAGTAGGTAGTATAACCTTTATCTAAGATAAACTCTGTAAGCTGGGAGTTAGTTAAAGGAAAATCTACTTTATTTAACATAAATAAAATAATCAATTTATATAAGGTAAGACTATCTGATTGCATAATACAAGTCCTTTCTATTATGATTTTAAGGAATGTAGTCCATTCCTTGGTAGCTATTGGTTATTTTAAAATGATGATGCAGCTGATTTAACACATTTTTTTTATTACTCGTCCATAAAGGTGCTACTAGTAGTGCTTTTGGACCATCTCCTGTAATGCGGTGGATTACTATATCTGGACGAAGTCTTCTAATGGCGCAAGTAATATAATCCATATATTCTTCCTGACTTAACAGTGGAAAGGGGGACTGCTCGTAAAAAGTATGCAAATCAGTTCCTTTTAATATATGCAGCATAGACAATTTTATTCCTTGGATAGGAAGATAATTTAAATAATCAATAGAGGCAAGAAACATTTCTTTTGTTTCAAAAGGTAGCCCAACGATTAAATGTACTACAATAGGAATTTGAAGGGCGTTTAGTTTCCTCACTGCATCTGCAAAGCAAGAAAGGGGATAGCCTCTTCTAATAAAGGTAGCAGTCTCCTCGTGAATGGTTTGCAATCCTAGCTCAATGGTAATGGGCTTTTTTTGATTACATTCCTTTAATAAAGCAAGTACTTCCTCGGATAAGCAATCTGGCCTAGTGGCAACACTAAGTCCTATGATATCCTTGTGTGCTAAGGCTTCATGATAAATAGCTTTTAGTGTTGAAATCTGCCCATAGGTATTGGTAAAAGCCTGAAAATAGCCAATATATAAGCAAGAACGTACCTTGCTAGAAAGAAGTGCTTGCTGTGACTTAATTTGCTCTGTAATAGAACAAAGAGAGGAGCCGGCAAAGTCACCGGATCCTCCTTCACTACAAAAGATACAGCCCCTTTTGTCTATGGTACCATCTCGGTTGGGACAGGTAAGACCAGCATTTAAGGATAATTTATATACCTTTTGTCCGTATTGTTTTTTGTTTTCGTAATCTAAGGAGTGATAAGGCTTATTTCCCCAGCTAGTACAAGGCTTAGATGTGTTGTTTGATTGCATTACTTACAGCCTCCACTACTCGTGGGTCGAATGGTTGTGGCATAATATTGTCCTCGTTTAGTTCTTCCTCAGGCACTAAAGATGCAATAGCTAGAGCAGCTGAAAGCTTCATTTCTTCTGTAATTTGAGTAGCACGACCTTCTAAAGCTCCTTTAAAAATACCAGGGAAAGCAACTACATTGTTAATTTGATTAGGAAAATCAGAACGACCGGTGCCTACCACCTTAGCTCCTGCAGCCTTTGCTAAATCAGGCATAATTTCAGGGACAGGGTTTGCCATTGTAAATAAAATTGCATCTTTATTCATAGAACGTACCATATTCTGAGATACAATGTTTGGCGCAGATACACCTACGAAAATATCAGCACCCTTTAGAGCATCAGCAAGGGTTCCTTCTTTATTTTCTAAATTAGTTACTTTGGTCATTTCCTTTTGCATCCAGTTAAGGTTAGGATAATTTTTAGAAATAATACCTTCTCTATCACACATGGTAATATGAGGGAAACCATAGCTTAATAAAAGCTTTGTAATAGCAATTCCAGCACTTCCTGCACCATTTACAACAATTTTGCAGTTTTCCTTTGTACGATTTGTTACCTTTAAGGCGTTAATGATACCAGAAAGTACTACAATAGCGGTACCATGTTGGTCATCATGGAAAACTGGAATATCTAATTCCTTCTTTAAACGCTCCTCGATTTCGAAGCAACGTGGAGCAGAAATATCCTCTAAGTTAATTCCGCCAAAAGCAGGGGCGATATTTTTTACTGTTTGTATAATTTCTTCTGTATCCTGTGTATCTAAACAAATTGGGAAAGCATTTACTCCTGCAAATTCTTTGAATAAAACTGCTTTTCCTTCCATTACAGGCATGGCAGCCAAAGGACCGATATTACCTAAACCAAGTACGGCACTTCCGTCAGATACAACGGCAACGGTATTTGATTTAATCGTATATTTGTAGGCTGCTTCTTTATCCTTAGCAATTACCTTACAAGGCTCTGCAACCCCTGGGGTATATGCAAGTGCTAAATCTTCTCTTGAGTTTACATGGCATTTAGCAGTTGTATCTAGCTTTCCGCCCCATTCCTCATGAAGTTGTAACGCTTTTTCATTTGTAGTCATAGTAATTCTCCTAACCTTTTATTTTCTTTATTATATGTTTTTAATGATAACACTTAAGATATTACCATGCAATAGCTTTTTTAATAATAGGAAAGTGCTGCTACATAGTGGGAAGCCAAGGAGAATTTCTTAAAATTCAAGAAAAAATAGATATATCCATATAAAACATTTTACCAAAGGTAAAAGATATGGTATAATGTATGATACTAGAGTCAAAAGGACATACGTTTCATGTTTACATGAAAACATATGGCTTTTTGACTCGCAAAACATGAGAAAGTAGCCAGATAGGGCGAATTTCGAATGTTTTTAGGATTGTGGGAGCACAAAGTGCGGAGCAATCCGTATGTATCATGGGGTAAAATATCTTTTGACCCCAATATTATAATGTATGATACTAATTAACAATTAGAAAATATTAAACCGAAGTTGAAAGAAATTAAACATGAAAGGAAAATGCAGGCAGCCCTTTCTTTCAACTTGTTTTGGGTGATATCAAAGACAAGCATTTTGCAGGTTTATGATATATGCATAGGTATGAATATGGATTGGGAGAAAATGCCATTAACTGAATTAAGAAAAAGTGCAAAAGAAAGAGGAATTAAAAACTATTCTCTTATGAAAAAACAAGAGTTAATAGATAAGCTCAATTCTTTGGCATTTTTAGAATCGAGGAATTATAAAGTGAATCTTTCAAAGGATTTAGATGACGATCAAAAAAGAGAAGAAATTAAAAATAAATTAAAAGAGCAAAAAATTGCTGCGAATTTAGACAGTGGTGAAGTTGCAGAAGGTGTAGTAGAGGTTTTACCTGATGGATATGGATTTATTCGAAGCGATAATTATATGCCAGGTAATAAAGATATTTATGTAGCTCCATCTCAGGTGCGTAAGTTTGATTTAAAAACTGGTGATTTTCTAAAGGGCCCAATTAGAATTCGCACTCAGGGAGAAAAGTTTAGTGCTTTACTACAGGTGGAGTCAGTAAATGATATTCCTGCGGAGGAAGCAATTGATAGAGTTAATTTTGAAGACTTAACACCAATTTTCCCTACAGAACGAATTCATTTAGAAACGAAAAAAAGCCAAACCTCTATGCGAATTGTGGATATTATTTCCCCGATTGGAAAAGGGCAAAGGGGAATGATCGTAGCCCCTCCGAAGGCAGGAAAAACTACTTTAATTAAACAAATTGCTAAGGCAATTACAGAAAATGAGCCTGATATTACATTGATTGTATTATTAATTGACGAGCGTCCTGAGGAAGTAACAGATATTAAGGAATCCATTGAAGGACCGCAGGTAGAGGTGATTTATTCTACCTTTGATGAGCTTCCAGAGCATCACAAAAAGGTATCAGAAATGGTATTGGAGCGAGCAAAGCGTTTAGTGGAAAATAAAAAAGATGTAGTAATTTTGCTAGATAGTATTACAAGACTTGCAAGAGCCTACAATCTTACAGTTGCTCCAAGTGGTCGTACGTTAACAGGTGGACTTGATCCAGCAGCACTTTATAGTCCAAAGAAATTCTTTGGTGCTGCCAGAAATATAAGAGAGTCTGGAAGTCTTACAATTTTAGCTACAGCCCTTGTAGATACAGGAAGCAAAATGGATGATGTAGTATTTGAAGAGTTTAAGGGAACTGGTAACATGGAAGTGGTATTAGACAGAAGGTTATCAGAAAAAAGAATTTTCCCTGCTATTGATATCCAACGCTCTGGTACAAGAAGAGATGATTTATTGTTAAGTGCACAAGAGCAAGAGGCACTTAATTTGATTCATCAGGAATTTAATAATAACAGTAGAACAGATGAAACAGTAGAGCAAATCATTGATTTGTTTGCTCGTACAAAGAATAATAAAGAGTTCATAGAATTAGTTACAAGAGCACTTAAGAGAAAAAAATAAAAAATACTTGCAAAGCACATTTTCTTGTGATATAATAAGAAAGCTGTTTAACGAGAAAAGTTTGGCTGGTGCCAAGTTTATAATAATTTGAAGAGGTGAAAACATGAGAGAAGGAATCCATCCTAACTATTATCAAGCAAAAGTAGTATGTAACTGTGGAAATGAATTTGTAACAGGTTCTACAAAAGAAGATATCCACGTTGAAATTTGTTCTAAGTGTCATTCATTCTACACTGGACAACAAAAAGCTACTCAAGCTCGTGGACGTATTGATAAGTTCAATCGTAAGTACAATGTGAATCAAAGCAACTAATATTGCTGTGTAATAGGTTGAGGTTTTTAATCTCAACCTATTTTTTTGAAAGAATGGAGAGAAATAAGGTTGAAGGAAGTTAAAAAATCTACAATAGGTGGTCAGGCTGTGATAGAAGGCGTCATGATGAAAAATAAGGACAAATATGCAGTGGCAGTAAGAAAACTTTCTGGAGAAATCGAGGTAGAGGTATCAAAGTGCCAAAGTATAAGTGATAAAGTTCCTTTTTTTCGACTTCCCATTATTCGTGGCGTGGTAAATTTTGTTGAATCTATGGTGGTAGGAGTTAAGACACTAACATATTCTGCTAGCTTTTACGAAGATGAGGAAGAAGAGCCTACTAAGATGAATCAGGCATTGGATAAATTATTGAAAGGAAAAACAGAGGATGTAATGATGGGCGTCACTGTATGTTTTTCTATGCTACTTGCCATTGCACTATTTATGGTAGCACCATATTTTGCTACAAGATTACTAGAACGGTTTAGTACTTCAGAAACCATGCTAGTAATTGTAGAAGGAATGCTTCGTATTGGTATTTTCTTATTATATGTAGCACTGATTTCTCAAATGAAGGATATGAAACGAGTATTTATGTATCATGGAGCAGAGCATAAAAC
>JAFPBJ010000112.1 GCA_017390525.1 Lachnospiraceae bacterium
AGCTGGAACTTTATATTCCCATCTGTTTTAGTTGCGATTTTACCAATCGTTATCCTATTTTTAATTCTACAAAAGCACATTATGGCTGGTGTAGGAGAAGGAGCAGTAAAGGGTTAAAAGGTGTCATTATATGGCATTTATATTCTGGAGCGAACAATCAATTTATTTGGTTGTTCGCTTTTTTGTTGAAAAATTTCAAATTAAATGTTATATTCAAATCAAAAGACCTTAAACATTCATAAATAATTAAGGCAAAAGAAAAATTTTTTAGTAAAAATGTACAGTAAAAGGAGGAAGAAATCAAATGTTTGATTTAGTTGCTATGGGGGAAATTTTAATTGATTTTACGCCGAGAGGTATGTCAGAACAAGGAAATCCAATGTTTGAACAGAATCCAGGAGGAGGACCAGCAAATTTAGCTTGTGCTGCGGCAAAGCATGGGAGCAAGGTTTCTTTTATTACTAAGGCTGGAAAGGATAATTTTGGCAGATTTTTAAAGACGGTAATAGAAGAAAATGGAGTAGATGCGTCAAATTTTATCTTGTCAGAGGAATATAAAACGACCTTAGCATTTGTGCATTTAGATGCTACAGGAGATCGTTCCTTTAGCTTCTATCGCAAAAATGGGGCGGATACAATGATAAAGAAAGAGGAAGTAAACCTTGATTTATTAAAAAATACTAGATATTTCTTCTTAAGCTCTGTATTAATGGCAGAAGGGACATCAAGAGATACTAGCTTTTATATGATGGAGCAAGCAAAAAGCTTAGGGATTCCAATTATCTTTGATCCTAATTTACGCTTTAATTTATGGGAGAAGGAAGAAGAATTAAAGGAATGTGTACAAAAATCTTTTCGTTATGCAGATATTGTAAAGGTATCTGAGGAGGAATTATTTTATTTTACAGAGCATAAAACCGTAAAGGAGGCGGCTGCTGAACTAGCAAAGGAATATGAAATAGCAGTGTTAATGGTTACCTTAGGCGGGGAAGGCTGCTATTTGCTTTATCAGGATGAAGGAACAATGATAAAAGGCTATAAGGTAGATAAGGTTGTAGATACTACAGCGGCGGGAGATTCCTTTACAGGAGGCTTTGTAAGTAGGCTGACCTCTTATGAGAAACCATATTATGAATTGAATCAACAAGAGCTGATTGATGCGATTTCCTATGGAAATGGAGTGGGAGCCTTAACGGTGACCAAAAAAGGAGCAATTTCAGCATTGCCAACAAAAGAAGAGGTAGAAAAATTTAGGAAAGGTTTGGATTAACAAATGAGAGAAGGAACATTAAAGGAATTTTATTTTGAGCTATATGGGAAGCAAGGAAATGCAGAACAGAAATATCAAGAGCTTCGCGAAATAATTGAAACTGCAAAACAAAGTCGAAAAAAAGAATTAAAACAAAATGATGTAAAGGGAAATGACTGGTATTTATCTGAAAAAACAGTAGGTATGATGCTATACTTAGATAATTTTAGTGGAGATTTAGCAGAATTTGAAAAGAAAATAAATTATATAGCAGAGCTTGGAATTACCTATGTACATTTTATGCCTTTATTAAAAACAAGAGATAAAAACAATGATGGTGGATATGCAGTCGTAGACTATTTAAAAATTCATGAAAAATTTGGGGATATGGAGCAGTTCGAAAAAATTATATCTAAGCTTCATAAAAAAGGGATTCATACCTGTATTGATTTTGTATTAAATCATACAGCGAAAGAGCACGAATGGGCACTTAAGGCAAAAAAGGGCGAAAAGGAATTTCAGGATATGTACATGATGTATGATACAGATTACATTCCCAATGAATTTGAAAAAACAATGCCAGAGGTATTTCCATTAGTTGCACCAAAGAATTTTACTTATTATGATGAGATGAAAAAATGGATATTAACATCCTTTTATGAATTTCAATGGGATTTAAATTACAAAAATCCAGAGGTATTTAATAAAATTGCAGAAATTATGTGTAAATTAGCTAATATTGGAATTGACATATTCAGATTAGATGCCATTCCTTTTATGTGGAAAGAAATTGGTACCAATTGTAGAAATCTACCACAGGTACATATGCTAGTAAAAATGCTACATATTATTCTTGGAGAGGTTGCACCTTCTGCAATTATGAAAGGGGAAGCAATTGTAGAGCCAAAGGAAATTGTAAAATATTTCGGAGACGAAGAAAACAGAGAGTGCGAGGTCTTATACAATGCATCCTTTATGGTACTGCTTTGGAATAGCTTAGCAACAAAGGATGTTAGATTAATGCAACGTTCCCTAAATATCAATTACCAAACTCCAAAGAATTCTGTATGGGTAAATTACGCAAGATGTCATGATGACATTGGTTGGGGCTTAGAAGAAAATATTATTAGAGAGCTAGGCATGGATCCATTTTTGCATAAACAATTTCTAATTAATTTCTACGAAGGAAAATATAAAGATAGCTTTGCCATAGGGGAATTATACGAATTTGATGAAAAAACAATGGATGCAAGAAATTCTGGCACACTAGCATCCTTATGTGGCTTAGAAAAGGCATTAAAAGAAAAAAATCAATATGCAGTAGAATTGGCAGTAAAGAGAATTCTCTTATTACATGGTATGATTATTGCTTATACAGGTATTCCTATGATTTATAGTGGAGATGAAATTGGAACATTAAATAATTGGGAATATAAACAGGATTCAGAAAAGAAGCAAGATTCAAGATGGCTTCACAGAGGTAAATTTGACTGGGACAAAGCAGCTTTAAGAAAACAATATGGTACCATAGAAGGGTATTTGTTCCAAAATGTAAAGAAAATGATTGCTACAAGAAAGGAATCTACGCTTTTTTCTTCGGATACCACAGTGCAATGCTTTGACACCTGGAATCAAAGCGTATTTGGCTTCAAAAATGGAAATGGCCTTATGGTTTTGGCAAATTTTAGTGAATTTCAGCAAGCGATTTGTTGTGAGTCTGTGAAAGGTTTAACAGAAAAAAAGGAGCTTACAGACCTATTACAAGGAAAAACTATCAATCTTAGTGAAAATATTATTTTAGGTCCATACGAATTTCTTTGGTTACAATAGGGGTTGGTGAAAAGTATCAATAAAAACGGAAAATAACAAAGAAATATTGTTTAGTATTTAACTAAAACTTTGTTAATCACATAACAAACTTGTGCAAAAGATATAAAAAAATTTAAAAAAGTACTGTACTTTTTGGAAATAAAGTAGTATAATAAAACCAAGTTAAAAAAGCTGATAACTTAATAAGGTGATTGACTTTGAAAGGAGTGGTTGATATGGAACTTAAAAACCTAATTTCAGAAAGCAAAGAAACAAAAGTATACAAATGTGATAAGTATGCAGTTAAGGTATACGAAGAAGGTGTACCAAAAACAGAAGTACTAAATACAGCATTAGTACATTCCCTTGTAGAAGGCACTGGACTTAGCGTACCAAAGATTAGAGAAGTATCAAGAATTGATGGTAAGTGGGCAATTTCTACAAAATATGTAGAAGGAAAAAATCTTCGTCAATTAATGGAAGAAAATCCAGATAAGCTAGAAGAGTATATTAATCTTATGGTTGATATTCAATTGCAAATTCACGCAAGAAGAGTACCAACTTTACCAAAATTAAAATATCAGCTAAGAACTAATATTGAATCTTTAGAAGAACTTGATGATATTAAAAAGTATGAGCTACTAACAAGACTTGAGAGTATGCCAAAACACATTAAGCTATGCCATGGTAATTTTGAACCTGGTAACATTATTATTGGCAAGGATGATACATATATTGTAGACTGGAAATTAGCTACACAAGGTAATGCTAGTGCAGATGTAGGAAAAACCTATATGATGTTCTCACTAGAGGATCCTAAGAAAGCGGAATTATATCTTGATACCTTCTGTAAGAAGAGCAATACAGCAAAAAGATATGTTCAAGAGTGGCTTCCAATTATTGCAGCAGCAAGATTAAAAGAAAACAAACCAGAAGAAAAAGATTTACTAATGAAATGGCTTGATGTTGTAGATTATGATTAAAAATTAAGAGGGTAATAATATTGGGGGACAAAAAAAGTGGCACGAATTGTGTCACTTTTTTGTTTGGATAAAATGTTACAAAAAGTTATGTTTCATAAAGGAATTTTATTAAAAACAACATATAAAATAAAAAATATACAAAAAAAGTTGCAATTTTCCATTGACAATTCAACACATTTACTATACAATACATATAACAGTAACAAATGGGTGCACAACATGAATATAAAAAGGTGCATGCAAGTTACCAAGAATATACTAAATGTGTATATATATAAGGAGGATATTTAAAATGAGAAAGGCAAAAAAAGCATTAGCAGTTGGACTAACAGTTGCAATGAGTATGACAATGTTAGCAGGATGTGGAGACAAAGAATCATCAGGCGGTTCATCAAGCAAGGGTGGAAGTAAGGTAGATGAATTATACCTTTACAACTCAAAAGGTGAAAACGCAGAAGCATTCGAAGCTATGGGTAAAGCTTATAGCGAAGAAACAGGAATCAAGGTAAAAACATTCTCAATTGGTTCAGGTACTGACCATATGGAAACACTTAGAGCAGAAATGAATTCTAAGAACAAACCAGCAGTGTTCACTGTACAAACATTATCTGAATTACAAGAATGGGAAGAGGGTGGATTTGCTCTTGACTTCAACAATGCTACAGTTGATGAATTCAAAAAATTAGCTGATGAAATTCCAGAAGGTTTAAGATTAACAACTGACGGAAAGAACAGCTATGGTGTTCCATACAACGTAGAAGGATATGGATATATCTGCGATACTCAAATGATTTCAGATATCTTCGGTGAAGCTAACAAAGATGCAGTACTTGCTGCAATGAAAACTGCTACTTATGACGAATGGGAGGCAGGTGTTAAGACTTTAGAAGAATTCGCTACAAAAGGAACAACTGGAAAAGTTACATACAGTGGTCAAGAATTTGAAATTCAAGAAAAAACTGGATTAGCTAAAAACTTAACTGGTGTATTCTCTGTTGCAGGTTCAGAAAAATGGACTTATGGAGATCACATGATTAACGTTGCAATTAACGCTGTATTCCCTAATCCAGCAGCAGCAAAAGCAGCTACAGATGAAGAAGTAGATTCATTAAAAGGTGCATTTGTAAAATATGCACAAGCTCTTGACTTAAAAACATCAAATGCAGCAGGAGATAAAGGTGCATTAAAACGTGGAAACGAAATGATTAATGCAACTACTAACGGATATGATGCTTCAGTTCAAAAACTTGCAGATGGAAAAGCAATTTTCTTAAAACAAGGAAACTGGGTATATACTAACGTAGAAAAAGTAAACAAAGAAGTTGCTCAAAGATTAACTTTCTTACCAGTTAAATTACCTGTAACAGCAGATGATATTAAAGTAGAAGGTTTAACTCCAGAAAAAATGAACAGCTCAATTCCTGTATTCGTACCAATGTACTATGCAGTAAATGCAAAAGCAAGCAAAGCAGAACAAGAAGCTGCTCAAGATTTCTTAGTATGGTTAAATACTTCTGAAACTGGTAAAAAATTCATTACAGAAGACTTTGCATTTATTCCTTACAATGCTGATCCAGCTACAACTAAGGTTAATAACTGCTTAGGTACTTCAATTCTTGAATACTTACAAGAAGGTAATACACTTTCTAACCCATATGCAGGTGCTCCATCTAACTGGTCTGGTGAAACTGTAGGACTTGAAATCATGGAGAAATATTTAACAAAAGAAAAATGGGATCAAAGCGATTACGAAGCAATTGCTGATTATGCAATTAAGACTTGGAAAGAAATGAAATAATTAAGAGTATGAATTTGTAACTAATAAGGGACCATATGCAGTGGTGAAAATAAACAAATCACCACTGCATTTTAATGTAAAAAAAGAAAAAATGCACAAGAAATCCTTGTTTGTTCTTGACAATTCGTCAAAATTACTATATTATATATGTATAGACATTGAACGCATTGTCATTTTAACAATAAAGGAGGATAGAAAGCACAAAAATTCGCAATTAATTTATTCAAATTGCATATATATAAAAATAGGAGGGACAAAAAAGCATGGACAAATATTATAAAAAATGGTTTGGTTTCCTAGCTTTGCCAGCAGCAATACTATTTTTAATGGTTGTTATTATACCGTTTGTATTTGGTGTATTATATTCATTCTCGGCATGGCGTGGAACATATTTTGTTGGAGGAGAACATTTCTATAATGCATGGGTATGGTTTGAAAACTATGTAGAGGCATTTAAGTCAGAGAAGTTTATTAAAGCATTTGTAAATACTGTACAATTTACATTAGTTGCAGTTGTAGTAATTAACGTAGTATCACTTGGACTTTCTTTAATGTTAACCAACATTAAAAAATTATCAGGTGTGTACAGAGCAATCTTCTTTATGCCTAACTTACTTGGTGGTTTGGCTTTGGGTTACATATGGCAATTTATTTTTGAAATTGTTTATTCGCAAATCCTTTTTGGAGAAGGAGACAAGGGAATTATTCACATTGAAGCGTTGTGTAATATGACACAAAATCATACAAAGGCAATGTTTGCCCTAGTAATTTTAGCTTCATGGCAAATGGCAGGTTATATGATGTTAATTTACATTACAGGTCTTAACAATATTCCTTTAGACTTGTATGAAGCGGCTTCTATTGATGGTGCTACAGCACTTCAAAGATTCCGTCACATTACATTACCAATGTTAATGCCTTCATTTACAATCGTATTCTTTATGACTTTAGCAAACTGCTTCAAGTTATTAGATCAAAACGTAGCGTTAACAGATGGTAAGTTTGATACTCGTTTGTTAGCATTCCAGATTTTAAGAACAGTAAAAGATAAAACACCACCAGATTATGGTTTAGCACAAGCACAAGCAGTTATTTTCTTCGTATTAATTGCTGCAGTTACTTTAGTGCAAGTATCTATTACTAAGAAGAAGGAGGTGGAAGCATAATGAATACATCACTAAAAAAATTAGAACAAA
>JAFPBJ010000113.1 GCA_017390525.1 Lachnospiraceae bacterium
ATAATAGGGAGGATTTTAGATGATTCGAGAAGCAGAGAAAGAGGATTTAAAGGAACTTTTACAGCTATATTTATTTTTGCATGAGACAAGCATACCAGAGGATTCAGAGCAGTTAAGAAAAACCTGGGCTGATATTATGAGTGATGAGAATCATCATTTAATTGTTTGTGAGATAGATGGAAAAATTGTGGCATCCTGTGTCTGTGTGATTATTCCTAATCTTACGAGAAATGTTAGACCATACGCTTTTGTGGAAAATGTAGTAACTCATGAGGATTATCGTAAAAAAGGTTATGCAACGGCATGCTTAGATTATGCGAAACAGCTTGCCAAGAAAAATAACTGCTATAAAATGATGTTGCTTACTGGTTCGAAAAAAGAAAGCACTTTAAACTTTTACCGAAATGCAGGGTATAACAGCTCTGATAAGACCGCATTTATTCAGTGGATAGATGAGCAGTAAAAATATATGAAAATTGTTAGGAGGCAGAAATGGCAAGATGGGATCCTTGGAGAGGGTGTCATAGATACAGTGAAGGATGTAAGTATTGCTATATTCATAAAGGCGATGCTAGGCGAGGAACAGACACCAATCAAATAGTAAAAACAAATAAGTTTTACCTACCAATTGAAAAGGATAAAAAGGGAGAATATAAAATAAAATCTGGTCAGTTGGTATATTTGTGCTTTTCTTCTGATTTTTTGATTGAAGAAGGGGATGAATGGAGAAAAGAGTGTTGGAACATGATAAAAGAGCGTTCTGACTTAACCTTTTTATTTTTGACGAAAAGAATAGAACGATTTATGGATTGCATTCCCGAGGATTGGGGGGAAGGGTATGAAAATGTGATTGTTACCTGCACCATTGAGAATCAGGATAGGGCAGACTACAGATTAAACATTTTTCAAAAGCTACCCATTAAACATAAAAATATTGCATGTCAGCCTTTAATTGAAAAGGTGGATATTTCTAAGTATTTAGATCACATTGAGCTTGTAGTGATTGGGGGTGAATCAGATAGAAATGCTAGACCACTTGACTATGCTTGGGTGCTTGATTTGCGGGAACAATGTATGAAACATGAAGTGAGCTTTCAATTTCGACAATGCGGCACGCATTTTATTAAGGATGGAAAACAGTATACCTTAAAGGTTCGGGATTTGTGCAGTCAGGCGAGAAAAGCAGGGATAAATGTGGATTATTAGGAAATATCTTTGATTATTTGTGAACAATAGAATATTTTTTGGTATAATAAAAACATGACACACAGTTGTCGTGTTTTTTGTTGTACCATAATTAGTGGGAAAGGAGTAGTTATGAAGATAGACAGACAAATTGCAATTTTATCAATCTTGCTACAAAGGGAAGCTGTTACAGCCCCTTATCTTGCAGAAAGGCTGGAAGTTTCTAGGCGCACCATTAATAGGGATATTGAAGATTTGTGCAAAGCTGGAATTCCTATTGTAACAAGACAGGGAGTCAATGGCGGTATCTCTATTATGGAGCAATATAAGATGGATAAAACGTTGCTCACTAATACAGAGATGCAGGATATCCTTGCGGGACTTCGCAGTTTAGATAGTGTAAATGGAACCAATCGCTATGGAACACTCATGGAAAAACTGTCAGCAGGTTCTTCTGATGTTATGGTGGGAAATCCGTCCATGCTAATTGATTTATCTTCATGGTATAAAGATTCCCTTGCTCCGAAAATTGAACTGATACGCACGGCAATAGACCAAGGAAGAGAGCTAGAATTTATGTATTATTCTCCAAAAGGAGAATCAGCAAGGTGTATAGAAGCCTATTATCTGATATTTCGCTGGTCTAGCTGGTATGTATGGGGCTGGTGTAAGGAACGAAAAGATTATCGAATGTTTAAGCTAAACCGCATGGAAAAACTTAAGATGTTAGAACAATCATTTGAGAAAAGACAGGTGCCATTTCCGGATTTAAGCAATGAGAGGATATTCCCTGGCAGGATATCGGTGAAAGCACTTTTTGAGCAAGGATGTAAATGGAGGCTGATAGAAGAGTTTGGAAGTGGAAGCTTTGTGGAGCAGGAGAATGGAAAGCTTCTTTTTCACACAGATTATACCGATATGGAGAATCTGATTAGCTGGTTGCTTACGTTTGGTGATCAGGTGGAGCTGTTAGAGCCTGTAGAAGTACGGGAGAAGATTGCGGATATTGCAAAAAAGTTAGAGACGATATATTCGTAGGAGGAAAGAGGAATGGAATACATAAGAGTAACAAAAGAAAAAGGCAAGAGTGGACTTACATAACCAATGAAATTTTATCAGAGAAAAAATTCTGTGCAATATGTGAGAAGCTTTTAGATAAAAATTAAGTGAGTAAATAGTGGAAGAATACACTTTGAATGGAGGATATATGAAATATACATGGATTGACGAGTATTTACTAAGCAAAAAGGGAGTAACGAAGGATCTTCAAAAGGAATGGAACTGGATTCGCTATCAGATTGGTGGCAAGATGTTTGCGGCAGTTTGTCTCGATGATATTGACAAACCGTATTATATTACATTAAAGCTTGAGCCAGCGGAGGGAGATTTTTTAAGGTCACAGTATGAGGATATTATTCCAGGCTATTATATGAATAAAATACATTGGAATTCCGTCAAGGCAGATGGAGAAGTGCCAGATGATTTACTAAGAGATTTGCTAGATAAATCCTATCAGCTTGTGCTTAGTGGGTTTAGTAAGAAAAAGCAGCGAGAGATTTTGGAAAGTACAAACGATTAAGAAAGGTGGAGGAAAGATGGCATTTGATTACAAAAAAGAATACAAGGAATTTTATATGCCAAAGAATAAGCCGAGTATCGTAGAGGTGCCGCCTATGAATTATATTGCAGTTCGGGGAAAAGGCAATCCTAATGTGGAGGATGGCGAGTACAAAGAATCCATAAGCTTACTTTATGCTGTGGCATTTACCATTAAAATGAGTAAAAAGGGCAGTCATCAGATGGATGGATATTTTGATTATGTGGTACCTCCGCTAGAAGGCTTCTGGTGGCAGGAAGGTGTAAGAGGAATTGATTATACTAGGAAAAAGGATTTCTATTTTATTTCCATCATTCGGTTGCCGGATTTTGTAACAAAAGAAGAGTTTGATTGTGCAATCGAGGAAGCAACGAAGAAAAAGAAACAGGACTTTTCAAAGGTGGAATTTCTAACCTATGACGAAGGAGTGTGTGTCCAGTGTATGCACATTGGTCCCTATGATAATGAGCCAGAAACAGTGGAAATGATGCATGAATTTATGGCGCAACAGGGGTATGAGCTAGATATTACCGATCAAAGATTTCACCATGAAATTTACTTAAGTGATGCAAGAAGAGTAGCTCCTGAAAAATTGAAAACGGTAATTAGACATCCAATAAAAAAGTCATGATATTTATGGGGAAGTAAGACAATGGGGGACTCAGGGAAATTAAACACGAAAGGAAAAGATAAGTTGAAATTACGAGAGGAATTTACCTGTCCATTAGAATTGGTACAGGATATGATCAAAGGCAAATGGAAACCTATTATTTTATGGAGATTACGGTTAGGAGCAACCTCCCTTTCTAAGCTAGAAAGAGATATTGAAGGGATTACACAAAAAATGTTGCTAGAGCAGCTAAAAGAATTAATAGACTATGGATTTGTGAAAAAGACAACCTTTGACGGATATCCTCTTCATGTAGAATATTCTTTAACAGAAGATATGGGGGAAGAGATTTTACAAGCTTTAAAAATTATGCAGCATATTGGAATTGATTACTTAAAAAAGAATGGAATGGAGCAAATACTGATTGAAAAAGGTGTTGTACCAGAATAATACACACAAAAAAGTGGGTAATTTACCATTTCATATTAGCTGTTTATAATGACCTTATCAAAATCAATTGGAGGTTATGAAAAAATGAATGTTACAAGCAGTGGAATTATGAATGGTATAATAAAACCACAATACGGAAAAAAGGGAACACAGTTTAATGAAAACCATATCCCAACCTTCTCTTTACCTTTTAAAGTAGAGAACGCACCAGAAGAAACGGTGTCATTTGCCATTGTTCTAGAAGATAAGGACGCCTATCCAGTGACAGGTGGATTTTCTTGGATACATTGGTTGGCTGCCAATATAACCCGTTTCGAAATAAAAGACAATGAGAGTCAAACTGCGACAGACTTTATTCAAGGAAGAAATAGCTGGACAAGTATACAAGGTGGTGAACAATCCCCTGAACTTTCTTCCTTTTATGGAGGTATGACGCCACCAGATAGTCCTCATACATATGAGCTTCATGTGTATGCATTAGATCGAATGCTGGATATCAAACAAGGATTTTTGCTAAATGAACTGTTCCATGCAATGGAGGGGCATATTCTAGAGCAATATACGTTAAAAGGGGTATATGAAAACTAATTTCCAATGAAAAAGACATGTATATGCGAAGTGGGAAACTGCTTCGCTTTTTTAATGCAGAATAAATGGTGGTATGATATAATTTTAATAAAACTGTGAAGTTAAGGTCTGGGAGGAAAAAATGTATTTATATCACTATTATAATAAAAATTCTAAGCCCTTTCTGAATTTATCTGATTTGAGCTTAGACGAGGCAAACTCGATGTTAGAGCATATTCGTCTTACAGCGCCAAATTCCTTTTGTGCGAAAAGATCACCAGAATATATGAAAAATAGATTATACTATGAAAATATATTAAGAGAAGAATTTAAGAAAAAGGGTGGAAAAATCCAAAGAAAGGTACCACATTATATGGTTGTGGAACATAGTCCATGGCTCAGTTCCTGGTATGAAGATTGTGCATACATAAAAATCCCCATAGAAGAATTTGATTTGCAAACACTTTCATTTACCTATGGTGATTCACATCCTACCTTTAGTGACAGGGTAAATGATGGAAAAGAGTATCGCAAGAAGCTGTATACATATGAGGAAATATTAAAAATAATTGAAAAGTATGGACTACCCCAGGATTGGAATGATGATGGGAAATATGGACCTGAACGGTATATTGAAGTACATGTCTGGAGTGATGAAACAATAGACCAGTATCG
>JAFPBJ010000114.1 GCA_017390525.1 Lachnospiraceae bacterium
AATTTTATTAACAATATCAGCAGCACCATTTACATCCTCTTCTACGCTAGATGTCATAGCGTTCATATCTTCTAACATCTGAACAAGATTTTCTGTTCCACTGATAACTTCCTGCACTGAATTGTCAATATTATTCACCGATTCCTTGAACTGCTCTGCTATATCCCTGACCTTTTCTTTTTCTTCCACTGAATAGGTACATATGATACAACCAACTACAGCATTTCCATCTTTAATCGGTACTAAATTTCCCTCAAAAGTGACCCCCATAACTTCCTTTGGCAAAACATTATGTACAGTAACACCTTCTTTCATAACACGATCAAAAGCCCCACTTGGATCATGAAAAACATCACCTATCTTCCTCAAAGGTACCTCACCATCTGGTATAGAAAATCCCACAACTGTACCAATGTTATCCATTACTGTAAGGTATAAGGATTTGTCATACAACTGCTTAATTATCTCTAAATTATCTACTACATTTTGTACCTTTTCATTTAACATAAAAATACCTCCCATTCTTCCCTACAACCGAAACCAAAATACATTCACAAAGGATTACATTTTTCTGTCAATATAGTATATATTGTATCGTTTTTTTTACTTTCCGTCAATAATTTTGTTTATTTTCCATAATTAACAACAAAATTCGAGCATATTCCTATTTATTTCCAAAACGTATTTTTACACCTTAAATTTGGAAATTAATCTGCTTAAATTCTTTGCCTGTTCAGATAATTCCTGAGTGGAAGCTGCCGTTTCTTCTGCTGTCGCTGTATTAGTCTGAACAACATCAGAAATATTAGAAATTTCAAGCTTAACACGAGAGGACTGATCTGCCTGCTTTTTCGTATCTTCCGAAATACTTTGAAAGGCTTTTGAAATTTGTTCTGAATTTTCAACAATATCCTTTAAGCATTCTGCTGTAGACTCTGCACAGGTCATAGCATTTTCAATTTGGCTCAAGCAGTTGTTAATTAAATCCGCCGTTTTTTTAGAATATTCTGTAGTCTTAGCTGCTAAATTGCCAACCTCGTCTGCTACTACAGCAAAGCCTCTTCCATTTTCTCCTGCATGAGCTGCTTCTACCGATGCATTCAGTGCCAATATATTAATTTGGAATGCAACAGTTTCAATGGTGCCAATAATATTTTGAATATCAGAGGACATACTCTCCACTTGACTAACCACAGAACAAAGCTGCTTCATTTCACTATTTCCATTTAGAATCAAAGCATCTAATTCCTGTAAACGTTTTTGAACGTGCTCTTCATTTTCAAAGTTATGCATTACACTTTCTGCTATATCTTCCACATTTAATACTACTTGATTAATAGAAGAAGCTTGCGTAACTGTACCTGCTGCTAGTGCATCTGCTGCATCTGCTAGCTCTCTAGAGCCTCTTCCCACAGAAGCTGCCGATTCCTGTACCTCTTGGATTAAGCCTTGTAGAATCACTCTTATATGATTAACAGAATCTGATAACTGATTAAAATCCCCTGGATAAGAATTCATAGCCTCCTGTCTTAAATCACAATTCGCCATTCCTCCCAAAATCCTATTGGTTTCTTGAATCATTTTCTTAAAGGTCTGTTGAAGCTCCCTTGCAGAATTTTGAAGCTGTCCTATTTCGTCCTTACGATGACTTGACTCAATTTCGTGATTTAAATCACCAACAGCAAGATATTTTAATTCTTCGCTTACATTGTGAGTTGCTTTACCAATGCTACTAGAAAATAAACCTGCCAAAGCAAGAGCAACAATAAGAGCAACCGCATCTACAATTACTAGCGTCTTCATAGCCTCTGTTGTGGACTCCATAAAATCATCCTTTGGTGCTGCCACTACCACTGTCCAACCATTGGTACCTTCAATTGGACTATATCCACATAAATATTCCTTTCCCTTATTACTGTACTCTCCTGCACCACACTTTTTACTTAAAATCTTTTTAGAAATATTTCCTAAACCACTTTTTTTATCTGTAATATTATAGGTTCCAATTAAAGATTCATCAGGGTGAACAATGACCATTCCATCCCCATCTACTAAGTATGTATAGCTATTTTTACTGATAGAAATCTGATTCAATATCTGACTCATAAAATCAACATCCATACGATAATAAACCACACCATTAATTGCTTTCTCTTCATTATAAACAGGTGATGCCACACTAAAACCATAGTTGCCTGTATATTTACTTAAGGTTAAATCAGAAATATTTACCTTCCCTTTTAAGGCTGTTTTTACATAATCACGATCACTAAAATCTGTGCCATCTTTACGACTTACCCCATCACTATTTAAAATATTTCCACTTGTAAAAGCATATTGCTTCGCTAACGTATCAATATGTTCAGAAACAACCGAATCCTCTTCTGAGGTAGCTAGCACCGAATCCTGTCCAGATACCTGTACCATGCTTTTAAAATCCTCTAGTTTGCCTTCGATTTCCTTTGCTACTAAATCTGCTGAAATCTTCATTGTGTTCTTAGCATCTGTAGTTCCCATCTGCACGCTTTTCGTATACGTTACCATTCCAATTGTGAAGACAATGGCAAAAACAACAGCACCAAATATAAGTGAAAGCCTTGTTCTAAGTTTCATAGAACCCCTCCTTGTTAATTATTTTTCATTGGTTACAATTTTCGTTTCTTTTCACTTAAATCAAACATATATCTATATTTTGCACTAATATTCTTGCCTTTGTCAATGTTTTTTATTAATTTTCTACAAATCTCCTATTATTTTATGTTACAAAAAATTTTGTACATCTTAGTAAGCTTCTTAAATTTTATATTACGAATTAAAAAAGTACAGAATATCATCCAATTTCTCCGATGATACCCTGCACTTTTTTAATTAGAATACTTTACTATTACCACAACTTTTGATAAATCTTTATTACATCATCCTTTGTTACTTCTTTTACAGTATTTCCTGGACTTCCACTATCAATTGCATCAGTTGCCATTTTATCTACTAATGAATCAAATTTTTCTTTATCAATTCCGTATTGCTTTAATGTAGGAATTTCACAGGTCTCACATAATCGTTCTAGCGCCTCTAAAAAAGCATTTGCTGCTACTTCATCTGCTGTTTCCGTTCCAACTACGCCAATTTTTCTAGCAATATTTGCAAATTTTTCATAGCATCCATCTACTGCAAAGGTTAAACATTCCTTGATTAACATTGCATTAGATATTCCATGAGGTACATGAAATAATGCTCCTATTGGTCGACTCATTCCATGTACAATCGTAACAGAGGAATTATTAATACAAACTCCTGCTTCAAAAGCTGCTAATGCCATTTCTTCTCTTGCCTTTTTATTTTCTCCATCCTTATAAGCCTTTGGCAGATATTTAAAAATTCGTTTAATAGCTGATAAAGCATACATATCAGTTAAAGGATTGGCTTTTCTAGAGGTATATGCCTCCACTGCATGAGTAAGGGCATCCATACCTGTAGCTGCTGTAACTCCTTTCGGTGCAGATATGGTAAGCTCATAATCAACAACTGCTAATGTAGGAAGTAATTTTTCTCCTTTCAGTAGCATTTTAATATCTTTCTTAGTATCTGTAACAACAGTAAATTTCGTTGTCTCAGAGCCTGTTCCTGCTGTAGTTGGTATTAATACTAATGGTGGAAACTCGCCTTCTAATTCTTTTCCAATATAATCTGCAATTTCTCCATCTAATACGGTCATTGCCATAATAGCCTTTGCAGAATCTAAAGGACTTCCTCCACCAATTCCAATAGTAAAATCGCAGCCTGCCTTTTTATAAGCCTTCACGCCCTCTACAATCATTTCATCTGTAGGCTCTCCAATAATTTCATTAAAAACTTCATATTCTATTCCCCAAGTATCAAGCCTGTCTGTTAATTTTTTTAAAATTCCACTTTTTGTTACAACCTTTCCTGTAACAATAAATGCTTTTTTTCCATATTCTTTTATGGTCATTTCACATTGATCTAGTGCACCACTACCAAACATACATCTACTTGGTACTGTAAATTGATATGCCATATTTCCCCTTCCTTTCATTTACAAATTTTTTATAGGAATGTTTCTTCCACTACACCTAATACTTCTTCCATTTTCTTCATTTCTTCTTCTAATTGCTCTTTTGTAATAATAAGAGGAGGACAAACAAAAATCATATTTTCATGAGAATATGTCATAAAGCCTTTTGCCTTTAGCATACCAATAATTTTTCCCATAATTCCTTCT
>JAFPBJ010000115.1 GCA_017390525.1 Lachnospiraceae bacterium
ACACGTCTATTCGTGTTAATTACATATTTATACCATCATTTAATAATTAAGTCAATATACCTGTTTTCTTGAGTTTCCGTAGTTTTATCCACAAGCCTCATAGATAATGCGTTTTTTTATAAACAAATTAAAAAAAGCTCAAAAATATAAGGAATCATTCCCTTTATTGTAGTAAAATTAAGGTACCTAATCAAAATAATACTAAACAAAAAAAGAAAGGATTCCTTATGCTTAATTTTACATCAAACACTTACCAAATGAAAAGAGAAATTTTAACTTTTTCAAATAAAATTTCACGTGGCCTTTCTAAGCCTGATAGAAAGTTTTTTGCTGACATGACTTACGGTATGTTAGCCTCCAATAGTTGCTTGCTTACAGACATCGTCGATCAGCTTCATGAAAATACCAAAAAAGTTAATTCCGTTGAGCGACTTACAAGGCACCTCAGCAAAGGTATTAACTCCAACGCTTTGAAATCTTATTTATTAAATATACGCAAATTCGTACCTTCTGACCCTATTATTCACATTGATGACAGTGATATTGTCAAACCTGATGGCTTCAAATTTGAAGCTTTAGGCTATGTTCGCGATGGTTCCAAAAGCACAAATACTAAATCAGTTTATACTAAAGGCTATCACGTAACCGAAGCCTGCGTTATAACAAACAGTAATCATCCGGTCAGTATCTTTTCCGAGATACACTCTTCTTCTGAAAAGAACTTTTCATCAATTAATACTATAACCTTTGACGCTATGGAACGTGGTGCAAAGCTATTTAAAAAGGCTACATTCGTTATGGATCGTGGCTATGACGATAACAAGATGTTTCTTAAACTTGATTCCTTGGAACAGGATTATGTCATACGTTTAAAATCAAATCGCAAGCTTATATACCACAACAAATGGACTAAAGCAACAGAGCTTCGCGAACGTAGAAAGGGTAAGATTAAGGTTCCATTATTCTACAAAGGCAAAAATCATGAAGCATACCTTTCTCATATAAAAGTTCAGATAACTGCTTCTAAAAAGAATGTTTATCTTGTTCTGGTTTACGGCATTACTGAACATCCAATGATGCTTATTACCAACAAAGATATTAAATCAAAGGATGATGTAATAAATATTGCCAAGTGCTATTTTTCGCGATGGAAAATAGAAGAATATTTCCGTTGTAAAAAGCAAATGTTTCAATTTGAAAATTTTAGAGTTCGTAAGCTGAATGCCATTAGAGCGTTAAACTTTCATATCACCGTCTGTATGGCATTTTTAGCTAATATTACTTCCAAAGCCGAAACAAATGCTTTAAAAGTATCAATCATAAGACAAGCTGCACCAATAAAAGAAAAAGTACATTTCTTATATTATCGCGTATCAAAAGGTATTGCCGGTATACTTTCATATGCCAAAGAGGGTGTTAGGCGGTGGTTTAAAGCCAAACGTCCTAGATACAAACAGCTTTGCCTAAGATTAATAGCCTGAGTCATCATTATAATACTGTTCTTTGAAGCCTGGCTATTGCGAGGCTTATTAATGATATCTTTTTTTCTATAAATCATACATTTTCTTGCTTATATGTTGCATCACATGTTCCACGGCTTACATTTTTCGCATTTTGCGGAAACTCAAAAAGATAACTAAAAAGGATACTTTTATACACTATATTTTACATACTTATCTGTGTTATTTTTAAACCTCAATAATCATACCACAAAATACGTCATTACACCATAAAAAATGTACTATTTTCCTAAAAACTTTGTTGAAACGTCTATTTTGAATTTTTTGTGTTCATTTGAGTTTCCGCAAAATGCGAAAAATGTAAGCCGTGGAACATGTG
>JAFPBJ010000116.1 GCA_017390525.1 Lachnospiraceae bacterium
ACCCTTATTCATCATTTCAAACTGAAATTGTTCTAAGGACACATTATGATAATTGGTTCCATTTATCGTGACCTCCCAACTATCATCTAAGGACAAATATTGTGATACTTCTTTATATTCCTTACAAAGCAGCTGATCTACTTGTGGAAACCAAAAAATGATACTGAAAAGTGCAAAGGATATCCAAAAAATCTTTAACACCTTTTTTAACAAGCTTCTATTTTCTTCTTTCATATTGCCCCCGTTTCTATTTTAATTCACATTTATTTCAAAATTTAGCTAAACCTATTTTACCTTATTCTTGTGCTGCCTTTTGCACATAATAGTTGCGTAAGCAACTACCAATGGTTTAGCCCTTGCTAAACCTATTTTACCATAAATAATCACCTAGACAAAGTAAATTTTACCATTTATATTCTTAGTTTTTTGCTTTACCCAAGGTAATATCTATATTATAATGAACAGGTATTATTTAAGAAAGGAAGGAAATTCATTTTGAAGAAAAAGAAACGAAGCAATTTTTCTGGCAAGCTAGGCTTTGTGCTAGCAGCTGCCGGCTCAGCAGTTGGTCTTGGTAATCTTTGGAGATTCCCCTATCTAGCTGCAAAATATGGTGGCGGAATCTTTCTTTTAGTTTATTTGATTCTAGCTGTTACCTTTGGATTTGCCTTAATGATTGGAGAGGTTGCCCTTGGGCGTAAAACTGGTCTTAGTGCCATTGGAGCTTTTAAAAAGCTAAATTCAAAGTATTCCTTTATTGGATATTTAGCATCTATTGTTCCTATTATTATTCTCCCTTACTATAGCGTAATTGGAGGCTGGGTAGTAAAATATTTTTCTGCCTTCGTAACAGGACAGACTACTAAAGCTGCAAAGGATCATTATTTTGAAACCTTTATTGGCTCTTCCTTAGAACCGATTGTCTGCCTTGCCATTTTCATTTTCATTACAGCAGTAGTGGTGTTTCTTGGAGTGGAAAAGGGAATTGAAAAGGTAAGTAAGCTTTTAATGCCTCTTTTGGTACTACTTACCATAGGGATTGCCATTTATTCTATTACACTTCCTGGTGCCTTAGAGGGATTGATTTATTATGTAAAGCCTAATTTTAAACATTTTTCTATTACCACCGTAGTGGCTGCCATGGGACAGCTTTTTTATTCTATGTCCTTAGCAATGGGAATTATGATTACATATGGCTCCTATATGAAAAAGGAAGTGAAGCTTGAAAATGCAGTGACACAAATCGAGATTTTTGACTCAGCCATTGCTTTTTTTGCTGGTATGATGATTGTTCCCGCTGTTTTTGTATTTAATGGTGGAGATGCAGATGCTATTAAGGCCGGCCCAGGACTTATGTTTATTACCCTTCCAAAGGTATTTGATTCTATGCCATTTGGAAACTTTGTTGGAGCATTGTTTTTCATTTTAGTATTATTTGCTGCACTTACTTCAGCAATTTCTTTAATGGAAACCATTGTATCCATTGTGCAGGATAAGCTTCACTGGGGACGAAAAAAATCTACTATTATCATTACACTTTTCTCCTTAGTAGTTGCGCTCCCTTCTTCCCTTGGATTTGGTGTTTGGTCAGGAATCACACCGTTTGGTATGAGCTTTCTTGATTTCTTTGATTTTATCAGTAACAGCATTCTTATGCCAATTGTAGCGTTCCTTACTTGTATTTTTATTGGCTATATCATAAAACCAGCTGCCATTTCAGAAGAGGTTAAATTAAATTCAGCCTTTAAAAGAGAGACGCTTTTCGTTGTTATGACGAAATATATTGCACCTATTATCATTTTAATTATTTTAATTTCTTCGATTTTAAGTGCCTTAGGAATCATTACCATTTAACCAAGAGGATTCACAACCTTAATCAATAAAAAAGAACTATAAATAGTTCTTAAGAGTTTGCGTTGCAAACTCGATTCTAGTGCGTCTAAAGACGCAATTTCCTATAACGTAAAACACAAATAGGTAATTGCAAAACAGCTTTGCAATTACCTATTTTTAGGAGTTACCTCCTATCGTCCCACCAATAGAATGACTGCACTTAATACCACTAATACAACCCCAGTTGCTCGGTTTAGGGTAATGGCACTTGCCTTATTGGCAAATATAGCGGCAACACGAGCCCAAAGCAAAGTAAATACAATACAGAATACCAAACAAGCAATATCAGGCATTCCTCCAATTACAATATGACTAACTGAGCCTGTAAATGCCGTAAACGCCATAATAAAAACGCTGGTTCCCACTGCTGTTTTTAATTCATACCCAAGCACTGTAGTAAGAATTAAAAGCATCATCATTCCACCACCAGCTCCTACAAAGCCACAAATAAAACCAACTACGATTCCACACACAATGGATTGTAGCAATCGTTTTCTTGGCTCCACCTGTTCCATTTTCTCTTTTGTAGTCATAACTGGCTTCACAATAAATTTGATTCCTAAAAATAAAGTCATAACCACCGAAAAATTCCCCATAGTTTGATTTGGCACTAAGCTAGCAACGTAGCTTCCCACTAGGGTAAAACACAAAACAGAAAGCATCATAGCAATTCCATTTTTCACATCAATATTCTTATTTTTCCCATAAATATAGGCGCTGGCAGCACTGGCAAGAACATCACTTGCTAAGGCGATTCCTACTACCTCGTAGGCTGGCATATGTAAAAATGCAATTAACATAGGACTAATTACTGCTGCTGCACTCATTCCTGCAAAGCCTGTTCCAAGTCCCGCACCTATGCCGGCAAACAAACAAACAATAAATTTTAACAACATTGTCATTCCTCTTTTCTTTTTTCAAACTAGATATAATGCGCCTTACGACGCAAGCCTATAAGAAAGTATTGTAGCACGGGATTTAGAATAGGTAAAGTTTTTTCAAACATCTACTTGACAATACCAAGTAGCTATGCTATGTTTAATCCAAGCTACTTGGTATCGCAAAGTAGTGTCATATCAATAGGACAAAGAATGGAGAATCCCTATGGATGCTACACAATTAATGAAAGGAATATTAGAAGGCTGCGTACTAGCTATTATTGAAAAGGAAGAAACCTATGGTTATCAGATTTTATCTGCTTTAGAACAAGGTGGCTTTGACAGCTTAAGCGAAGGAACCTTATATCCCGTTCTAACTCGCCTGGATAAAAATGGATACATATCCTGCAGACGTGCCAAATCCCCCCTTGGTCCTATTCGAAAATATTACTCAATTACAGAAGAAGGACGCAGCTATTTACAAGAGTTTAAAGAAACCTATAAGCAAATTACCAGGCAAGCAAACCACATTTTATTTGAACATACCCAAAATAATGGAAAGGATTAAAAAAATGTTAGACACGATTTCTATGGCGGACCAACTAACAGGTAATTATAAAACTGTATTTGAAAAAGCCGATATGTACTGCCTAATAGAGGCAGGAAGTACAGAGGAAGCTGAAGAAAAAATAATGAATTTATATGATTTACTTTTGCAGGCACAAGAAGAAAATAAGCCCGTAGAAAAAATCATTGGAAATAATCTAGAAGCCTTTTGTAAGGAATACTTTGCTCCAATAGAAGAAGCCAAGAAAAAATGGTATGTTTTCTTAACCGAAGGACTTTATCGCATTTTTAAAATAATATTCATTTGCTCTATCATATGGATTTTCCCCTTTGAGGGGCCTCACTTTGGTTTAGATACCAAGCAAAACATCTCCATTTACATACTAGGAATTATATTAGGGTTAGGGGTACTTTTCTTTTCCTCCTATTTCTTTAAGCCACTGATTTTTAAAAGCAAGAAAATAAAGCCTGTATTTTTAAGTTTTCTTATTTTGATTCTTTTTGCAGGCGGCGTCATTTTAATGACCTTTGTATCAGATTATATTATTTTTGAAGTGAAAACCTCTTTTCTAATTGTGCTCTCTTTATCTTATGTTTTGATATATTTATTCCTTCGTTCTCTTTATCGATATCATAAATTTGGAACAATTAGAAAAGATTCTAAGGAAGTAATCAAGTCAAAAAAAGAACTAAAGAAACAAATGAAGTTCTTTAATAAAGAGGTTTCTCATGCCTCTATGAAAAAAACAATCGCAAAAGCCTTAGCAAAAAGATTTGAGACGTTGCAAAAGAAAAAACAGCTAACCTTTTCGGAATTTGCAGACAAGATAAGGCGAGAGCAAAAGCAGTCAAAAATCGTTGACCTTTTACTACTTCTGTTTTTTATTGCCATCATTTTGGCACCTACCATTATGGAAATCATACATTCTAACCTGTTAGAGGGACTCATTTTTGGCACCATTTTAACTGCAGTAGAGGTACCCATTTACCTGTTTTTTACAAAAACAACTGACAAGAATTATGATTACATGGTAGAAATCCTAGAGTCCTGTGAAAAAGAGAACATTGACCTCTTAGAATATCAAAAATTTATTCAGGAATCCTAAAAACCTTGAAAGGCTATCCTTCTTATATTTTAAGGATTAGGCGTTTGCGAAACACCCAAAAAACTTATTTTAGTTGTACAAAATATGCAATTCCATAAGCAAGCACTTTGTCCCCGTCAGCACTTATGCGTCGTATTTTGACGCATTATGTGTCTGCTACGAGGGACAACGTAGCGAGAGCGTGCTTGCATTGGTATGTATATTTTGTACAACTGAATAAAAATAAAGCTTCGTTTTGCAATTACCTATTTTAAGGATAGCCTTTCTTTCTTCATTCATATATACTACATTTCATCTAAGGTTTGAGAGGGGGTAAAAAATGTTTGATATCCCAAGGTCACAAAAATAATCACCGTTAGGGCTGTACAACCAAGAATCGCCAGCATAATTCCAATTTGATATTTAATTGCTGTAATGGGAAAGGTTCCCGATAAAATTTGTCCTGTCATCATTCCAGGTAAAGAAACCACTCCCATTGTAAGCATATTATTAATAGTAGGCAAAATGGCACTATCAAAGGCATCATTCACAATTTTGTGGGTTGCCACCTTAGGTGTGGCTCCTAGCATAATCGAATTTTCAATCTCTGTACGTTTTGCTTGCATTTCTGAACAAAGTGTATTCGCCCCCAAAACAATCCCCGTCATAGCATTTCCAATAATCATACCTGAAATAGGAATACAATATTGCGGGTTAAACCAAGGCATCACCTTAAGAACAACCAATAAGAAAAAGGTGGCACTGCAAATATATCCAATTATCATACTAATTCCCATTAACTGCTTTAATTTTTTATTTGCAACCAAGCCAATGCGCTTTATGGCATTAAATATAGCAAACGCCAGCATAATGGTAATCATAAGCATAGTAAGCCACCAGCTAGGATGCTTAAATACAAACATTAATACAAAGCCCATTATAGTAAGCTGCAGACTCATTCGTACCGTAGCAATTATAATTAACTTTTCCCGCCTAATTCCTCGTATTTTCGATAGCACCAGCAATAAAAGAACGAAAATATAGGCGAACACTAAATGATAGATAGATAAATCCATAATAGAAGAATTCATAGTATAGCCTCCCTTACTTTTCCCTGCTCTAATAAAACAATTCCTTGAGGAAACATTTTTTTCATTTGAGGCGAATGAGAAACCATAATAAGCTGTCTTCCCTTTTCCTTAGAAAAATCAACAATATTTTGTATCATAAACTGCTCTGTATTTTGATCTAGCGCAGCGGACGGCTCGTCTAGTAAATATGTTTCTGCTTCCATTAACATTACTCTTGCCATACATAATCGTTGTTTTTCTCCCCCTGAAAGATTGTAGCATCCCTCCTCTAAGGTATGGTTAAGCCCTACAAGCTCTAGCATCCTTAGCATTGCATTATGATCTGGAATTGTCTGCTGCGCAAATCTAGCACCAATCTGTAAATTATCAGCAATCGTTCCCTCATAAATAACAGAAGTCTGTCCCAGCATCACTACCTTTCTTCTTAGTTCCACCGGATTTATCGTTTTTATATTTTTATTATGATAAAAAATCTCTCCTGAATCTGGCTCCTTTAATCTATTTAAATGACGAAGCAGTGTCGTTTTTCCACTTCCAGAGGGACCCATAAAACATACTACTGCTTGTGCTAAAGTCAATTCTTCTATATCTAAAATATCCTTATATTTTAAATTTTTAATTTCAAACAACCTTGTCGCCTTCCTTTTTCCCTATCTAAAATACATCCCCTTATTAATTTTACACACTATCGCGTTCCACCAAGGTAACAGGTAGCAGCTCTTGTCTTCCCTCTGCCCTTCCACTGATTAATTCCATTAACAGCTCCACTGCCACCTTTGCTCGAAGCTCTAGATTTTGTGAAATTGTAGTAAGGGGTGGATATACCATAGATGCTAGTGGAATATCATCAAAACCAATCACAGCAAAATCCTCTGGAATTCTAACTCCCTTTCCCTGTAAAAAGTTCATAAATTCAATGGCATACATATCCGCTGCTGCAAAGGCTGCCGTATAGTCTGCCATTTCTAAAAATAGCTGCTCATATATCCTTATTCTCTCCTCCTTCATTGGATGAAGCGCTTTAAAGTCCTTCTTATCATATGGAATGTTGGCTTCCTCTAATGCTTTTGTAAGTCCTACATATCTGTCGTGATTACAATCCTCATCGTTATCCGCTAAAAACATAATTTTCTTATGCCCTTTTTTTATGAGGTGAGAGCCAGCTAAATAGCCTCCTTGAATATTATCAATTCCCACATCTGAATATTTATGTACTTCCTTTTGATAAGAATCTACTACTACAAAAGGAATATGCATACTACTACGTAGCTGTTGATAGCCGCAGCTACAAAATCCCATTAGCACCAACCCCGCCATATTCCACATAGAGGCATAACGAATGATTTCATTAATATCCGACTCTTCCTTTAGCATTACAAAATAATCGTTCTTATCTAGCTCCTTAGAAAGATAATTTAACATTCCACTTACAAAAGGATCCTCTATCATTTTATTTTCATACCGTTCGTGATTGGATAACACAATACAAACAATTTTTGAAGTATTTTGTGCAAGTAAAACTGCTGCCATATTAGGCAAATATCCACTTTCCTCTAATTTTTCCTGCACCTTTTCCACCGTCTTTTGCGATATCTTCTTGGTTTTTCCGTGAATGACATTAGAAACCGTCGCAGTACTAAGCCCTAATTCTTCCGCAATATCCTTTATGGTTACTCTATATTCCTTCATTTTGCCTCCTTACTTTTTGTGCGAAACGCCACAAATACTTATATTAGTTGCATAAAATATACATTTCCGTAAGCAGGTACTTTTGTCCCCGTCAGTGCTTATATGCCGTATTTTGGCATATTATGCACTGCTACGAGGGACAACGTAGCGAGAGCGTGCCTGCGTTGATTTGTATATTTTGTACACACTAATAGGACAAAAAACTATGTTTCGCACTCTCCTATTTACTCTATTGCTAGCAAAATCCTACTCTCCCTTAGGGTTTTACTAGCATCATAATCATATTCAATGGTTTGAATGCTAACCTCTTTGTAGGTATCCCGTAGCTTCTTTAAAATTCCCCTCTCACATACATGGCTAACCAAACAGCCAAAGGGATGAAGAATCAAAATATGGTCATACCCTTTTTTTACTAAATCTGCCACCTCTCCTGCAATCAACCAACCATCTCCCGTATTGCAGCCTAAATCAATAAAATTCTTGGCAGTTTCTTTTAATTCCCGAAAGGAAGCATCCCCAGAAAATCCCTGTTCCTCTAAGGCTTGCGTAAGTTCTAGCTGTAAGCCTTCCAAATAGCTTACTAAAACCTCAAGCCCCTTTACGCTGCCTAAGCTTTTCCCTTTTATTTTCTCATTTTCCTTTTCACTATCCACAAGATAAATCAAATAATTGAAAAACCCATTCATTCCATAAGCACAATTTTGTTCCTTTAAAAAGGTTTCTAAATCCTCATTTCCTATCCTCGAAAACTTCATATAGATTTCCCCTGTCACCCCCACCTTTCTACATTGTTTGGGCTCTGTCTCAATCTTTAAAAAGCTTTCAATGATTTCTCTATAGCGTTTCTTTCGTTGTCTGCGAAACAGATTTTTTCCTGCCTTAATATCCTTTGTTAGAAGCTCCTGCCAATGTAAAAAGCAAGCATCCGCTTTTCCCTTTTCTTTTTCATAAGGTCTAATTTGCTGCAGCAATGTCATTAATAAATCTCCATAGCAAACGGCTGCAAGCCCTCTCATAATCAGTCCTGCAGTAATAGAAAAGCCCTTCTGCTTTTCCTTTCCAAATGCCCCTAAGGAAATAACTGGAATATAAGGATAGCCTGCCTTATTTAAGCATTTTACCATGGAATGATAATAATTCCCTGCCCGACAGGCTCCATTTGTCTGTGGCTCCATAAAAGCAATGTGATTTATGTCACTTTCATTCGTCTGTACAGTTTTTAGCATTTGTCCAAGAATCATCATCGCTGGCAGACAATAATCCCCACTAATATAGGGAAGCGCTTCACTAGCTAACCCCTCCCTCTCACTCATAATTTCCAAACGATACCCTGCTCCTAAAAAAGCAGCCTGAATCAGTTTATTATGATACCCCAACATATCTGGGAGAAAAATTGTATGTGTTTCTTTCATTTTCTTTGTAAATTCCGCACCCCTTACACTCACTTTCCTACCTCCATTTTTTACATTAAAATAAATACAAGTACTGCTAATGCCAAAAATACACACCCTATTCCGATGAAAAGACAGCTTGTTAAAATTCCAACCCAATTTTCCACAATACATTCCTCTGGTTTATTTGGATTCACTAGGACCTTTACTTCTTTTCCAAACTCTACAGAACTCCTTGTACTAACAAAGGAATTTTTATGATAGGTTTTTCCATTGTACTCATATTCATATATTCCACTACAAGTTTCGTGTATTGTATCTGCATCATAACAAATTCTTTGTGCCGAAATCACCCCTGTAATCTCACAACTACAGCGTTTTCTTTTCTTGCTATGTGCCATAGTTACTATGACTCCCACCAATATTAAAATCACTCCAATTATTCCAAATAGAAGCATAAAAATTTGCATTACATCCATTTTCTTTCTCCTTTATTACTTTCACACTCGATTTTTAAAAATTCCTGATAAGGCTTTACCTTGGATAGTCCTAGAGCTGTAACCTGTCCCTGAAATGGTACAAACTCCTCCTGCATAATAGAAAAAGCTTCTAAAAGCTGTGGTTTTGTCAGCTTCTTTCCTAGGGTGATATGAGGTAGCCACTGCATAGGCTGATAAAACCTGCTTACCTTAAAAGTGTCATAATCCCCTAGCTCTTCATAAACCTGCTTAGATAACCTACACAAATATTCATTTAACACAGGAGTCAGATACAATACATAGGGAAAAAAGCTACCTACCGATACGAATTGTAGCTCTCCTAAATCAAACTTCCTCTCCATTCCTTTTATACAGGAAATTAATGTCTCTTTCTCTTTCGTTTCAATAGCCGAAATCGTTAAATGAGGGGGTACCTGATGATCAAGCATAAAGGTATTCCCCGTTTTATGTGCAATTTTATTTATAAAACCTTGTATTTTCTCATTGGTCTTTTGATCAAAATAGGCTGAAATCAAATACATTTGTTGCTCCTGTCGCTTTGATAACCTTTACTTCATCATAACAAGTTATTATACCATCTTGGTGTTTCCTCAGAAATAGTTATCAACTTACCCTCTTTATATATTGCAAATCTTTTAAAGGCTTCCGTATTATCATATAAAACTAAAAGATTACACTTATTCATCACTTGTTTAAGCCTAATAAAACTCTCTACATACCTTCGTTCAACATCCTTATCTGGAATTCCATGTCCACCATGCTCTACACGATATGCAATCCGTTCTTTTGCAATCTCTACCGATTCAACACCAACATAATGAATTTCAACCTCATATCCCAATAATCTAGCTTTTTCTATATTTCTTATAATACTATTTCCACATAGCGTTGTCTCTTGATTTAAAGATATTCCTGCATCAAAAGCCTCCTGAATTTCTTTTACAGCAATTTTCCCAGCCTTCATTATATCCTCAGAATTCTTCCAATTTCCAAAACTTTTTACTATTTCATCAGTATTTACACGTTTCATTTTTTTAAGTGAATCTATTGTTTGATATAAAGTAGATTTGCCAGCACCATTCACACCCGCAATTAATATATATTTCTTCATTTAAAACAAATTCCCTTCAATCACCTTTTTTTGTTTCTGTTGTAACAAAAAGTTCCCTAACATCTCAAAGAAATCCCTTTCCTCTTCATCTTTAGCTTCCATTACTAATTGAAGAGTATCCTCTGGTTGCAATGTTTTTATTTCTTTATACATTTCTAAATATTTATTTACGTCACACATACTAATCCTCATTTCTGAGCAATTTATTGCGAAGAGGCGATGAAAAATCTGCATTGCAGTTTTGCATCTGCCATCAAAGCTATTTGTTTTTGCTCATAAACAAATAGCCGTGTGAAAAATAAGGTCTTCAGACTTATTTTTCACACTAATCCTCCATTTGTACTGTCATAATCAAACTCCATTCATTTTCCTACTATATTAAAAAGGAAAATAAGAAATTGTTTTTTATATATTCTATCATAAAAAGTGAAATACAAAAATATAAAATTTAACCGAAATGATGTCGTGAGTAATTTAGATTTAATATATCTACAAAAAAAGAAGGCTAAATTAACCTTCTTTTTCTAACACATCTTATCTATTTCATCACGTGGTTTCCCACAATTTTATAATATACCCCTGAGGTACATTTAAATACGATATAATAAATAATAGTAAATACAACAATGGTTCCCACTAAGCATAATCTAAACAAGGTTTCATTTGTAAGATTAAAAAGGGCCAGCAATTTAATTACAATTGGATATGCAAATGCTACATGAATAGTTGCTACAATAATTGGAAGTAAAAATACAGTTCTAACCTGACTTCTAATAGATGCTTTTACCTCTTTATTGCTCATACCTACCTTTTGCATAATAACGAAGCGCTCTTTGTCATCATAGCCTTCTGATATTTGTTTAAAGTAAATGATTAATACAGTTACCATTAGAAACATAGTTCCAAGAAAGATACCAAGGAAGAAGAAGCCTCCATACATCATAAAGAAATCGTCTTCATTTCCTGCTCTTGATTCGCAAAGAATTCGTACATATTTCTTAGAATCCAAACCATTCCCTGCTTCCATTTTCTTAAGCGTTCCCTTTACTGCTTCATAAGCTGCTATTTTTTCCTTCTTTGTACCATCCATATCAAGATTAACACCATACATATAATCACTGGCATATTCACCGAAGCTTTTTTTCTGGGCGTCGTAGATGGTAGCCAACACGGTCTCGTTTGGTAAGATGACATAATAAATTCCTCCTAACATTGCATAAGAATCCTCTTCTAATTTGAATTCCTTTGACTTTGCAACCTTAAATTGTTTTCCAAAAAAGGATACTGTTTTTTCTTTATACTTTGGTGAGCCACAAATGATTACCTCATCCTCTGCTAAGTCTTTTGCGTCTACATCACATACTGCTTTTCCACCCTCTGGGGTTAAAAACATCAGGCCTTGAATCTTTGAATAATCCACTGCCTGTTTCATCATATCCTCAGCGCCGACAAACCCCTCCTTTTCTCTTCGTGTAAATACCGTAAATCCAAAATAGCTCTTTTCTGCTAGTAGCTTATTGCCATTTTCTTTTATCTCCTTCTTAGCTGCCTCTAGGACTTCTTCACAATCCACTAGCTCCTTTGTATAAGCTTCAATCATAAGCTCAGAAGGAAAACGTGTTTTTAATTCATCATCTACGCCAATAAACATACTTGCAGTACAAGATATAATAACTAAAACCATAGTAGATAAAATACAAATATTTGCTAAGCCCACTGCATTTTGTTTCATACGATAAAGCATTCCTGAAACTGCTGTAAAATGATTGGTTTTATAGTAAAAGTTCTTATTTTTACGAAGCATTTTAAGAAATGCAATACTGCCTGCGGTAAAAAGAAGATAGGTGCCAAGGATGACAAAAATAACTGCCACAAAAAATAGCATAATAGCTGTTAATGGGTTATCTGTAGTAAGTGCAATATAATATCCGATTCCTACACAGATAATTCCAAGAATTGTCATAATAACCTTAGTTTTGGGCTCTTTTTCACCAGTATTTCCACCTCGAAGTAATTCAATTGGTTTTGCCAATTTAACCTGTAATAAATTATAAATCAATGTCACTAGGAAAATACCAACAAATAGTATACAAGTCTGCTGTATTGCCTTTGCTGATAGTTCAAACTGCACTGGTGAAGAAAAATGGATGATTTTATAAAGTATCATAATAAATAATTTATTAAATACAATTCCGAAAATTAAACCACCTACAATTGACGTTGCTGCTAACAGCCCTGTTTCAATAAAAAGAACATTGGCAATATGCTTCTTTTCCATTCCAAGAATATTATAAATTCCTAGCTCTTTTTTTCTACGCTTCATAATAAAGCTATTGGTATAAAATAGGAAAATAACAACGAATATTCCAATTACCCACTGCCCTAGACCCAAAAAGCTTAGTAAATTTTCTCCGCCTCTGATTTGTCTAATTCCACTGTTATACCGAAGTGCTACCATAGTGTAAAACATTACCACAGATAACATTGCTGTTAGTAAATATGGTAGATATAACTGCTTATTGTTTTTCATGTTGGTCACTGCCAACTTACCATATATTTTTTTCATTTTACGTCATACCTTTCTTTTTTTCTAACCTATATTGCTATACTTCTGTGGTAAGCAAGGTTAAGGTGTCAGAAATTTTTGCAAATAATTCTTCGTTGTTCATATTTCCACGATATAATTGGTGGAATACCTCTCCGTCTTTAATGAAAAGAATTCTTTTTGCATGACTGGCAGCCTTAATACTATGAGTTACCATTAAGATGGTCTGCCCCTCTTCGTTAATTGTATGGAATAATTCAAGCAAGGAGCTTGCCGCTTTAGAATCTAAGGCTCCTGTCGGCTCATCTGCTAGAATCAACTGTGGATTGGTAATTAGCGCACGGGCTACTGCAGTTCTTTGTTTCTGTCCCCCTGATACTTCATATGGATATTTTTTCAAAATCTCTGTGATGCCAAGCTTTTGGGCAATGGGTTGTAAAAGGGATTCCATTTTAGCTGGCTTTTCTCCTTTTAGAACCAAAGGTAGAAAAATATTATCCTGAATAGAGAAATTATCTAGTAAATTAAAATCCTGAAAAACAAAGCCTAGGTTATCTCTACGAAAGGCTGAGATTTCCTTTTCCTTAATGGTTGTAATATTTTTTCCATTTAAAATAACCTCTCCACTGGTAGGCTTATCTAGCGCTGCAAGAATATTTAAAAGGGTTGTTTTTCCTGAGCCTGACTCTCCCATAATTGCAACATATTCGCCCTCTTCCACTGAAAAATGAATGTTA
>JAFPBJ010000117.1 GCA_017390525.1 Lachnospiraceae bacterium
CTTTGCAATCTTCAAAAATATCTGCCAAAGTGAGTTGATTTTGTGGTATCATAGATATATCTCCTTTCGGGGCGTGGTTTATGGTTTCTAGCAACTCCATTATACCACAAACCGTGAGGGGATTTTTATTTTTATTAACAAAAAAATGCCGTATTTATGCGGCTTGTGGCGTTTCGCAAACGCCTAAAATTCATTAGAAAGAAAAGGAGAAAATAAATTATGTTAAGTTATAAAAAAGCCAAAAACAAAAGTGTAAGAATTTCATTAAGAATTGCAGGAGCCCTGTTTTTTATAATTGGTGGGATGCAGTTTGTAGTGTCCTTAAATGATGTGCTAAATAAAGGAAAAATGGGACAATTGTTTATCACCTTACTAGCACTTATGGCAGTATTAGTAGGGATTAAATTTATTAGGGAAACCTTTTTAGAGCAGGCATATGATATGGAATATCGCTTTACGGAAAAAGGAATTGTAGTGAGCTCCAAAAAAGGAGAAAGAACCATTCCATATTTGCTCGTAAAAGAGGTGGAGCATACCGTTGTGGATGAAAATATAGGCTATGAGCTAGTGAAAATTGCAACAGAAAAGGAAACCATTGGCTTACATTTTTATCAGGACTCTAAAAGAGCGCAGGAAATATACCAATATGTAGAAAAACAGAAAACGATTTAAGGAGATTCTACTTCTATTTTTGCAAGTTGCGTCATATGTATAATAGACGAAAAAGTAATGAAAGGATAAAGGCTGCAAGGGCAAACAAAATTTTAGTATGTCTTGTAACTAAAGTCCTATAAGAAAAGACTACGTTAAATTGCAGAAAAGAGGTAGAAAGAGAATGGAGAAGGTTCTAAAGAATAATCAAGCAAGTATTATTGGAGAGGTAGTTAATCCACTTACCTTTAGCCATGAGGTGTTTGGAGAAAAGTTTTACATTTGTCAGGTTTTGGTAAAACGGTTAAGTGATGTGGTGGATTATGTACCAGTTATGATATCCAATCGCTTGATAGATACCAATCAAGAATTTGTTGGAAAGAAAATAGAGGTAAAAGGGCAGTTTCGCTCTTATAATAAACATGAGGAAAATAAAAATCATTTGATTTTATCTTTATTTGCTAGAGAAATTAAGTTTTGTGAGGAGGAGCCACAGGGAAAGCCAAACTATATTTTCCTTGATGGATATATTTGTAAGGAGCCAGTATATCGTATGACTCCGTTGGGACGAGAAATTGCTGATTTGCTGTTAGCGGTGAATCGTGCATATGGAAAATCAGATTACATACCTTGCATTTGTTGGGGAAGAAATGCTCGTTTTGCAGGGCAAATACAAGTAGGAAGCCATGTACAGGTATGGGGCCGAATTCAAAGTAGAAGCTATCAAAAGAAGCTAGAGGATGACCAATTACTACAAAAAACGGCTTATGAGGTATCCGTTAGCAAAATGGAATGTGTAAAGTAGACACTTTATTTTCTTTGTGCTATAATGGGAGAAGTTATGGCAAATGAAAGGGAAAGTGTGGAGGTGACATTGTGACAAATAATGTACAAATATATTATGGTGATGGTAAGGGAAAGACTACCTCTGCCATTGGTCAATGTATCAAAGCAGCAGGAGAAGGAAAACAAGTAATTATCGTACAGTTTCTAAAGGGAAAGGATTCCTTAGAGCTAGAATTTATTAAACGATTAGAGCCTGAAATTAAATTGTTCCGATTTGAAAAAAGTAATAAATGTTACTGTGATTTGTCAGAGGAAGAGAAGGCAGAGCAGGATAGCAATATTCGAAACGGATTAAATTATATTAAAAAGGTATTAACCACAGGAGAGTGTGATGTTTTAGTAATTGATGAAATGTTAGGCTTAGTGGATAACCATATTATTTCTGTAGAGGATGTCATTCAAATTATTCATCAAAAGGATGAAGGAGTGGAGCTGATTTTAACAGGAAGAGTCTTGCCTAAGGAATTAGAATCCTATGCAGAAGACATTTATCAAATTAATACCATAAAAGAAGCTAATAGGAGTTGACATTAGTTTTGGTGAATGGTATGATGAACACATATAACTGAATAAATGAATTAGGTAGAGGCGCATGATTTATTAGTAGCTTATTGGATGTGAAAAGGCACAGAAGAAGATAAGTAAAAGGAAAGCATGCCGAAGGAATCTCTCCCTTTTAGATGGATTCCTGGGGGTATAGTTAAGAGCTATGCCACTGTCATCATTTGATGGAGTGCTGCTTAAGAAGTTGTGTAAGGATATACTTTCATAAAGTCTATTATAGTCGGCCTCATAGGTCGGCTTTTTTTGTAATCAAATTTAAACAAGGAGGAATTTTATTATGTCTATTTTTACTGGAGCAGGAGTTGCATTAGTAACACCATTTAAAGAAAACGGAGAGGTGAATTTTGAAAAATTAGAGGAGTTAATTGATTTCCAGATTAACAATGGAACAGATGCCATTATTATTTGTGGAACCACTGGAGAAGCCTCTACAATGACTCATGAGGAGCATTTAGAGTGCATTAAGGTATGTGCAGAGTATGTAAATAAAAGAGTGCCTGTGATTGCAGGAACAGGCTCTAACTGTACGGATACTGCAATTTATTTATCACAGGAGGCGCAAAAATATGGAGCAGACGGATTACTTGTCGTAACTCCATATTATAACAAAGCAACACAAAAAGGATTAATTGCTCATTTTGAAGCAGTAGCTCATTCTGTAGACCTTCCAATTATTATGTATAACGTACCAGGAAGAACAGGCTGTAACATTCAGCCACAAACTGCTGCAACCTTAGCAAAATCAGTAGATAATATTGTGGCAATCAAAGAAGCAAGTGATAACATTTCTCAGGTAGCACAGCTTATGTATTTATCAGAGGGAGCATTAGATGTATACTCAGGCTGCGATGACCAAATCGTTCCAATTCTTTCACTTGGTGGAAAAGGTGTAATTTCTGTATTATCAAACGTAGCACCACAGGAAACTCACGATATTGTAGCAACCTATTTAGAAGGAAATGTAAAAGAAAGTGCAAGACTTCAATTAAAATATTTAGATTTAATCAAAGCACTATTTTGCGAGGTTAACCCTATTCCAGCAAAAGAAGCACTTAATTTAATGGGCTTTGAGGTAGGACCACTTAGAATGCCTTTAACACCAATGGAACCAGCTAATTTACAACGATTAAAAGAATCAATGATAGCTGTGGGAATTCAAGTAAAATAGGAACAAAGGAGCGAAATACAAATGACAAACGTGATTATGCATGGATGTAATGGGAAAATGGGACAAGTAATTATAAACCTAATCAAGGATATGGATGGGGTTACAGTCGTTGCTGGAATTGACAAAAATGATTCTATAAAAAATGAGTTTCCAGTATTTACAAATATTAAGGACTGTGATGTAAAGGCAGATGCCATTATTGATTTTGCCACTGCAACAGCTATGGATGCTTTAATTGATTATGCAGTTAGTACCAAAACTCCTTTGGTTACTTGTACAACAGGGCTTACCCAGGAGCAGCTTCAAAAAATTGAGACTGCAAGTAAAGAGGTAGCAATTTTAAAATCTGCTAATATGTCCTTAGGAATCAATTTACTACAGAAATTATTAAAGGAAGCAGCAGGAATTTTAGCAGATGCAGGCTATGATATTGAAATTGTGGAAAGACATCATAATCAAAAAATCGATGCTCCTTCAGGTACTGCTTTTGCCTTAGCAGATTCTGTGAATGAAGGACTAAAAGAGCCATATGAATATTGCTTTGATAGAAGTCAAGTAAGAGAAAAAAGAAAGAAAAATGAAATTGGAATTTCTGCAGTGCGTGGTGGAACTATTGTAGGAGACCATGAGGTGATTTTTGCAGGAGTGGATGAAGTCATAGAGTTTAAACATTCTGCATATTCTAAAGCCGTATTTGGAAAAGGAGCGATTGAAGCCGCAGTATTCCTAGCAGGTAAACCAGCCGGCATGTATAATATGAGCGATGTGATAAATACTAGGGTTAAAAATTCATAATTTTCATGCTTGCATGAAAAATTATGAATTCTTAACCCGCAAAAACATGAGAATGAAGCCCGATAGGGCGGAATTCGAATGTTTTTAGAATTGTGAGAGCACGAAGTGCGGAGCAATTCGTATTTATCAAAAAAAGCAGAATGAAGCCCGATAGGGCGGA
>JAFPBJ010000010.1 GCA_017390525.1 Lachnospiraceae bacterium
AAAGGAGCGAGCTTAATTAGCTTGCTCTTTTTGTTATAAATCCCACTCTCCCCCTTGCCTTTTCCACCCTCAAAAGCTTATAATAAAGTGAAATACACTCACCATATTCAAATGAAAAAGGAAAAGACATGGAAGATAAGCATATTTTAATACATGAAATGATAGAAGAGCATCAGGAACGCATGGAGAATTTAAAGAGATATTATCCTTTTTTTAAGCTGTGTGATGGTACATTTTCTCAATATAAGGAGGGAAAGTATAACCAGCTTGATATGGGTTATATCACTTTGGCTTCTCTGCGTTTTTTTATAGAAGAAAATAATTTTAATGAAAGGGACGTTTCTTTCCCAGAGTATCAGAGATTTATGGGGGAATTGCTAAGGAGAGACTTTGACCTTAGACTAGAGGAGGAAGAGGAAAAGGAATTGGTTTTATATATTTTTGATAAAATCAAAAATGACGGAAGACCCTTTCATTTCCAGTATTTTAACCCTAAGGCTAAGAAAAATGTGATTAGTAAGTTAAAGCTAATTGATAGCAAAATTCTAGGGAATACCATTGTATATCATATTACCTCAGAGGGGATTGAATTTTATCTAGATACGAAGGAAATTAAGGAAGAGAGTAAAATCAGTATTCAGCAGCTTTTACTAGAAAAAATGATAGAGGCTAAGAACTTTAAAGGGGGAATTGAGGTTGTTAGACGAATCAATAATGAAGTAAGTAAGCTAGAGTATATGAAAAAAGAGGTTATCTATCAGCTAGGCTATGAGGTATTTGAAGGGGCTAAGGCGTGTGAGGAGTATATGGAGCAGGTGGGTAGCTGGTTTAGTGAGGAGCAAAAGCTATTTACTAAGAATCAGGAATTAATTAAGGCGGCTCTAGATAAAGCAGAGCTAGACTATCAGTCTCAGGATGACCAGAAGAAATTAATGCAATCTATGGCAGATATTAATGCCTTGGAGCGGGAATTAACCAAGGCTATGAAAAAACACAGTCAGTTGATTAAGGAAAGCTTAGAGCTGCAAATGGTGGCAGACGAAATGATTAGCAGTGCTAAGATTAAGCGGTTACGCCCAAGCTTTCAGTTTAAAGAGACCTATGCAAGATTAGTAGCCCTAGATCAGGGACAGCTTTTCTCTCATTTTATTATGCCCTTGTTAAAGGTAAACAATCAAAAAACTTTTACCTTACATCAGATTGATGATCTACTTACTTATCGTGGTACAAAGGAAATCAAAGGGGAAAAAATAAAAGAGGAGGAGCAGGTTTCCTATGTGTTTGAGGATGAGCGAGAGGACGAAAGAATCGGTCATAACTTTTATAAATTATTGTTTGAATTGTTAGACCAATTATCCAAGAAGAAAAGTCTTGATTTAAAGGAATTGAATGCTATTTTAGAGATTAAATTCGGTGAGGAGCTGCTTCAAAATGGAGATTACTACAGCTTTTTAGTACATTTAAGTCAGAAAAAGCAATATGTCATAAAGGATATTTTAAAGAAGCAGGATACTTTTTTTGAAGGAATGGTAGCAAAAGAGGTGGAACAGGAAAAAAGGTTTCATTCTATGGCATTCTCAATTGAAATGGATAGTAAGGAAGAAATTGTGCTAAGGGAAGGATTTCTTGTGACTAATATGATATTTACCTTAATGGATCAAGAGTAGAAAGGAACTGTAAGACCAATGGAAAAGAGAAATTTTGAACGGGCAATAGAAATATATACAAAGCTGATTATGGGGGAAAGAGTCAGCAATAAAAAAGGGGAAAATCCAGAGCTATACGAGGATTATTCTCAGAATTCTGAAATTTATGAAATGATAACCATTATGCTTCGGAATATGAACTTAAATTTATATGAATATCAGGAAGCCTTATATCTAACTGCAGGAGACGGCAATCGAGTATTTGGTTACACCAATGAAGAGCTAAAGAAGCTGATAGGACTTAGAAATAACAGAGAATTATACTTATGCTATTTTATTATTTACCATATTATCCTAGCTTTTTATAGCGAATCCTCAGGGGTGCCTCTAATAGAATATATTAAAATAGAAGAGGTGGTAGAGGCGGTTACAAAGGCACTACTAGAGGTGAAGAAGAAAAAGGATATTCTAGAAATGGAAGAGGTTGAGGAAGAAAGCTTAACGGCAGTATCTAATTTGTGGGAGGAGCTTCCTCTTATGAATGGGGACGAGCTTAAGGAGGTAAGAGCCTCAAGAGGTTCTAAGGTGGCTATGGTAAAGCTAACCTTTCATTTCTTAGTGTCTCAGGATTTAATGCTTGAAATGGAAGGACGATATTATCCAAAGGACCGATTTATTGCTTTGCTTCATAATTATTTTGAAGAATATAGAGGTCGTTTGTATGAGCTATTAGATGAGAAAGAACGGGAGGTGCAATAGAAATGCCAAATATTAACCGAATACGTGTGAATAATATTAAATATAATTTTGGAACGCAACAATATGATGATTTTATTATGAAATTTCAAGGGAAAAATACCATTTACGATTTGGCAAATGGTGGGGGAAAAAGTGTACTTATGCTACTACTTTTGCAAAATATGATTCCTAATTGTACCCTAGACGAAAAGCAGCCCATAGAGAAATTATTTCGTACCAGTGGAGGCAGTAAGACTATTCATTCTCTTATCGAGTGGAATCTAGACGAATGTAACATAGAGGATGGCTATCGCTATATGCTAACAGGCTTTTGTGCAAGAAAGGCAAAGGAAGAATCGGAAGAAGAAAATAAAGATACAGCGGCCATTGAATACTTTAATTACTGCATTTTTTATCGAAATTATAATGAAAATGATATTATTAACCTTCCCCTTTCAAATGGAGAGGAGAGGATTACTTATAATGGGCTAAAAACTTACCTAAGAGAGCTAGAAAAAAAGGATTTAAGCCTTAAGGTATTTGTATTTACGAGAAAAGGGGAATATCAGCAATTTATTCACCAATACGGAATTTATGAAAGTGAATGGGAGATTATTAAGGGAATTAACAAAACAGAAGGTCATGTAAGAACGTATTTTGAGACCAATTACAAAACCACTAGAAAGGTGGTAGAGGATTTATTAATTGAAAAAATCATTGAAAAATCTATGCAAGAGAAGGAGCAAGCAAAGGAAGAGGATGCCCAAAAGGATATGGCAAAAACCCTTCTAGATATGAAGGAAAAATTAGTTGAGCTATCGAAGCAAAAACAAAATATCAGACATTTTGACAGACAAATGGAGCTACTTGAGGTATTAAAAGGAAGAATTCAGATTGCCAAAGGAAACTTTCAGGAAAAAGAGGACTTACAGCAAAAGGTAGGAAAATTATACTACTCAGTAAAAAATCAAGGGGCTTACGAGGAAGAAGAAATCCAAAAGGAAGAAGCAAGAAGAGAAAGCTTGCAGCAGGAGGAACGAAAGAAAATTAAGGCAATTGAGGTTCTTAAGCTAGAAGCCAAAAAACAAGACTATACTAAGCTAGAGGAAGGACTTAAAAAGCTAGAGGAAGAGCTTGCTGCCTTGCAAAGGGAATATCAGGAGGAATATAAAACCTTTGAAGAAAAGGAATGCTTCAATGAGTATTTGCAATATAAAGAGGATAAGCGTTCCTATGAGGAAGCGCTAGCAACCCTTCAGGCGCTAAGCCAAGGGGTGGATGGCATAAAGGATCTTCATAAGCTAGCCTTTTATAAAAAACAATGGCTAGACCAATTTTTAGATCAAACCAATGAGGAGATTAACAAGCTTACGGATCAATTATCAAAGGAAGCTAGCGAGCTTGCACAAAGCCAAGAACAGCAAAAGGAGCGAGAGCTTTTTATAGGGGTGAAAGAGCATAGCAAGGTTCAGCTAAATGAAGAATTAGTAAGTCTTACAAGGGAGCTTAATGATTTAAGAAAATCTGTTAACATCCTCGTGCTAGAAAATGTGGGACAGCAACAAAAGGAAAGTCAGGAAAAATATCATCGCTCAAAAGCACAAATTGAGGAGAAGAAACAAACTCTTTCTGTTTTAGAAGGAAAGCTATTAGAAGAAAAATTGTCCTTTAAAGAGCTATCTGCAAAGAAAGAAGCCACCTTTTTAAAATTAAAGGATAACCTTTCTTTTATGAAGGAATATGAAGCTTCCCTTGAAAAAATAAAAAAATTAATGACCGTATATCAAGAGGAAGAATTAGAAGCACTTATTGAAAAAATCCGTAGTCGCTACCATACCACCATTGGAAAGAAAATGGCGAAGGAGGAAAAAATTCAAGGTCTTAGAAAGCAGGAAAAAGCCCTTGAGGAAGGAGAGCTTTTCTTACCCTTTCAAGAAATAGCAAAGGTAAAAGAATATATTGAGACTAGATATCAAGACCAGGTATTCATAGGTAGCCAGTGGTTAAAGGAAAAGGAGGAACAAGAGCGAGAGGAGCTACTAAGGAATTATCCGCTACTTCCTTACGGAGTTTTAGTGACCAATAGCTATGAAGCACTACAAACCGACCAGCAAATTAGGGAGCTAGACTTAGATAAGAAGATTGTACCAATTTTCTCCCTAGACAATTGGACGGAGGAAAAGGAAGCAAGGGCACAGGAAGGGCTTTTGTTAGCAGGAAATCAGTGGAGCATCTCCTTTTGTATGCAAAGCGTAGAAGAGGAATTAAAAAAGGTTGCAAAAAAAATAATAGAGCAGGAAAAAAAGTATGACCTATTAGTAGCGCAAGAAGATACCTACAAAATGGATTTAGAATTTGCACTTCAATTTAAGAAAGAATATGAACATTCTTATAAAGAACGAGAAAAAGAAGGAATTGCTCTAAATGGGGAAATCCTTAGCCTGCAAAAGGAAATGGAACAAAGTGAGGAAAGAGAAAGGGAATATAAACAAAGCTTTGACACCACCACAGAGGAAATTGAAAAATTAAATCAGGAGGTTCTTGAACTAGAGCAGGAGCTTAAGGTAATGGAGCTTATGAGCCAGCGCATTAGCGTCATTGAGGAAAAAGAGCAGCTGCTTAAAAAAGAGCAAAAAGAGGTGGAGGATAAAAAAGAGGAATTAGCTGTCCTAGTAGAAGAAATTGCTACGAAAAAGCAGCGAATCAAGATTATGAAGGAAGAGGAGCAGGCACAAATTGCAGCAAAAAATAAGGCGAAGGAGGAATGGCAGCAGTCCTACAAGGAATGGTACCAGGAGGGAGAATATGAGCCTTGCAGTGATACTGTGGAAGAAATTGATGCCAAATTCTATGCACAAAAATCCTTGATTCAAGGGGACAAAATTGCAGTAGAGGATAAGAAGCAATTAATGCTACATTTCCAAAGAAATATGGAACGTTCTCTTGTGGCAATCAAAAGAAAGGGCTATGACGTAGAACAGCTAGCCCAGCTAGAAACGAAGCAGTTATTTACTGTATCAAGCGAAGAATATTTTATAGAGACACGACAATTATTGCAAAGTAACGAAGAAAAGCAAAAGCGACTAAAGGAACAGCTAGAAAAAGAAAAGGAGACCTGCCACAAGCTACAGGGTACCATTGAATATTCTAGAAATTTAATTAGAGAAAGATACGGCGATTTTGAAGAAAGTCTTCTTACGGGAGAGTCCCTTCAGCTAAAACGAGAGGAAGAGGAACAGCTACAAAGACAGCTAGAAAAAGAACGAAAAGCATTAGAAGCCACCCTAAGAGAAAAAAGAGCGCAGCAGGAGAAACGAAAAGAGCTAGAGAAGGACATAGAGAGAATGATACAATACTTCGAGCTTTCCATTGTGGAAGAGGAAGGCGAGGAAAGAAGCCTAGCATCCTTTGAACAGCAAAAGGAAAGCTTCCTTATGTATAGCAAGCAGTCAAAAAGCTTGAAAAAGCAAGAAGAGGAGCAGGAAAAGGAGCTAGAAAAAGGAAAGCTTCAAACGGCTGAGGCGTTAGAAGAAATGGGAGCAATTGAGCTAGGAAGAACTCTAAAATATGACGTTATTGTGCCAAAAACGCAAAAAGAAGCAGAGGAGCTTATGGAAAGCTTGCAGGATATTCAGGGATATTTGCAGCTAGAAAAATCCCGTATTGAAAAAAGTATTTCCAATATAGAGCTAATCAAAGAAAACTTTGAGCTACAGTGCTTACAACGCTGCCAAAATGTAAAAAGCCAGCTAGAGAGACTTCCAAAATTATCCAGCATTGTCTTAGATGGTCAAGGAGTGCAAATGATTAAGCTTATGATTCCTTATGAAAAGGAAGAGACCTGCAAGGAAAAAATGGCTGAGTACATTGAAGACATCATAGAAAAAGTAGATGGATATGAGAAGCCAGAGGATAAAATTCAGTTTATTCGTAATGGATTATCTCTCAAACGATTATTTGGAGTCATTGTAACGGATATGAATCGAATTCGAATGGAATTATACAAAAGAGAACGAATTAAGGAGCAAAGTCGTTTTCTAAGATATGAAGAGGCAGTAGGAAGTACGGGACAGTCTCAAGGAATTTATATCCAATTTTTAGTGGCAATTATTAATTATATTTCAAATATTCATACAATTAATAAAAATGACAGTCAATTAAAGAAAACCATTTTCATTGATAATCCCTTTGGTGCGGCAAAGGATGTGTATATTTGGGAGCCAATTTTTGAGCTACTAAAAACCAATGCAGTACAGCTGATTGTACCAGCCAGAGGAGCAACTCCAGCTATTACTGCAAGGTTTGATGTAAACTACATTCTAGGGCAGCAGATGGTAGGAAAAAGACAGCAAACAGTAGTGGTGGATTATAGAAGTCAAGTAGAACAAGAGGAAGTGGAATACAGACGACTTGAGTTTGAACAGACTAGCTTTGATTTTATTTAGGAAAAGAAGCTAAAAAAATGTACCCACCTTCAATTGTTAGATTATAAATCTGACCTTTGAGGGTGGGTATCTTTTGTTTTTTAAAAAATATGATTACAATCGTTGCTCAATGGCTTCGATGATAATTTTTAGTGCCTTAATTCGGGCATATTTTTTATCGTTAGATTCTAAAACATGCCAAGGGGCAAAGGTGGTATTGGTCTTTTGGAGCATTTCATTTACGGCATCTTCATATAAATCCCATTTTTCACGGTTGCGCCAATCCTCATCTGTAATTTTCCATTGCTTTTCTGGGGTGTTTTGACGCTCAGTAAAACGGGCAAGCTGGGTGTCTTTGTCAATCTGTACCCAGAATTTGATGATAATAGCGCCCCAATCACTCAGCTCCTTTTCGAACTCATTTATCTCATTATAGGCGCGTTGCCAGTCGTTTTGACTACAAAATCCTTCTAAGCGTTCCACCATAACACGTCCATACCAGGTGCGGTCAAAAATTGTGATATGCCCAGTCTTAGGTAAGCGATTCCAAAAACGCCATAGATAATGTCTTGCCTTTTCGTGGGGCTCTGGGCTGGCAATGGGTTGCACTTCGTAGCCTCTTGGATCTAGGGCACCTGCAATTCGTTTAATATTACCGCCCTTTCCAGCAGCATCCCAACCTTCATAGGCAATGATAACTGGAATTTTTTTACGATAAAGTATGTTCTGAAGCTCCTTTAGCTTCTTTTGATATTTCTTCAAATCCTGGTGATATTCCTCTTCTGTAATAGTTTTGTCTAAAGGAATTTCAGCTAATTTTGGAATAGGACTTAATGGAAATACATTTTGCAAAAGTGGAACGGCTAGGGAGCTGTTCATAAGTGCGGTATCAATTCCTTCTATAAGGAATTCGAGAAGCTGTAGCTCTGCCCATTTTTTATTCTGGGCATCAATGATATACCAAGGAGCAGTGGATTGATTGGTGTCGCAAAGATATTGCTCATAAATATCTAAGCATTTGTTGTAGTGCTTATTTTGCCACAAATCACTATCACTTACCCGCCATTTGGTGTTTTTACTTTCAAGTAAACCATCTAGTCGCTTTTTTTGTTCCTTTTCTTCAATATGAAAGAAAAATTTCATAACCAGGTAGCCATTGTCTGTCAATTGTCGTTCGAAACGTTTAATGCTTTGGATTCGTTGTTGGTAATCCTTCTCATCTAATTCCCCTTGCAAGCAACCTCTCGTTACCTCATCCATCCAACCACCATCAAAGAAAACAAATTGCCCAGCCTCGGGTATTCTTACAAAATAGCGATATAAAAATGGTTTGCGAAGCTCCTCCTCAGAGGGCTGTTTCATAGTAGCAACCTTGAAAAAACGAGGGTCAATGTTACGAATTACTTTTCCAATTATGCTACCCTTTCCAGCGGCGCCCCAACCATCAAGAAGGACAATAACAGGCAAATGCTTTTCCTTGATTTTAAGCTGCCTATTTGCTAGTCCGACTCTTGCCTCTTCCAAACGTTTTTCCAGCTCCTCATCCAGAGGCTTTTCTAGTTTGTTTAAGTCCTTTAACATACGCATTACCCCTTTCTTATATTGTTCTTTCGTACCTATTACTGAAGCAACTACCAATATTATACCATATATATCTTAAAAAAAGGAACTAAAATGTCAAAAAGTATAAAAAATTATGGAAAAACATATGGTTTTATGACGAAAAAGTATAAAGTATAATGGGTTTGGAGAAAAAATAGTCAAACTATTTATAAAAAATGTAAAAAAAGTATTGACAAATTATCGAAAAATGAATATAATAAACATATCAATTAACCACAGCTTTTCTTAAAAAAGGAGGATGATAACCGTTGAGTATTCATTGTAAAACAGTAATGGCACAGCATTTTTGTGAAGTAATGAAGTTAAGTTTCCACACGGTGTACCTTCATAATAGAGAGAAAAGTCCTTGGAGCGGAGAATAGTAAGGACAGTTCGGTTAAGGTACTTCATTATGAATGATAGTGGGCATTACTGTTTTGAGCGAAACCGTTATTAGAAAAGGTCGACGGACTGAATGATAACGTTAAAATGAGCGAAGAACAGGCTAGTGGATTGGAACTTAGGTTGAACCGATGGGTGTCAAGCCGAACATACAAAAAGAAAGCCAATCTAGCATCGGAGCGAACGGATATGTTATTTTAGAAGTTATGGACGTGTGGGAATCCTAAACTTGAATGACTCCGAACAAAAAGTAGCTTATGTAAGAAATTACATAGGCTACTTTTTTTAGATGTAAAATGTAACGAAATTTTTTGTGCAATTTTAATGAAAGTCTTTATTTTATTAAAAAAATCTTGTAAATAAAAGGGAATAATCAGTTGTCATTGTTTTTTATCTGTGATAAACTAGAAGTACTGAGAATATCCATATTCGAGTGGAACAATCACGTTTTTATTTTCATTTGTGTGAAAAATCCATAGACGCAGGTTTTTTGCACGCAATTTGTGTATGCGTTGAAATTAATATGTGCATGGTAAGCACAAGAATGGGGACAGTAATGAGCGATAAACTAGATATGACCAGTATTAATTCAATTAAAGAACTTGTAAGCAGAAAAGAGTATCCAAAGGCGTTAGAGATATTAGATACCCTTGATATTGAGAAGTCCATGAATCCACAATTTTTAAGATTGTGTGGAGAAATATATACAGAAAGTGGGCGCTATTTGGATAGTCGTAAGATTTTAGTAAAGGCACATAAAATGGCACCACAGGGTACACGAATTTTGTACGAGCTAGTACGACTTTATGTGCGTATGGGATATTTTACTAAGGCGAAAATTTATAGTGAGCAATATTTTGCAGTGGAATCAGTAGGTAGTGTAGAGCGTAGTGCATTACAATATATGATTAGAAAAGCACAAAAGGCACCTGATGAGGAATTAATTCAGCTGTTAGAAGAACTACTAAAGATTGAGTATGTAGATGAATGGGCCTTTGAGCTTGCTCTTATGTATAGTAAGGTAGGAGAAAAACAAAAGTCCGATGATGAATGTGCAAAAATTAAGAGTACATTCCGTAATTCCATGTATGCAAACTGGGCGGATGCATTGCAACGTGGTAAATTAAATGTTAAGGCTGCGCTTAGAACAGTTGCTGAGAAGGAAGTACCTGAGAACCTAAAGAGAGATAAAGAAGTAATCGAGGAAGAAAATAAGCAACTAGAGCGAGATCGTAATGAAATCTTTGTAGAGGAAGTTGAGCCGATTATTGATATTGACGAGGAAGAACAGTCAGAGGAAGAAAATGAAGGCGGGGAAGCTTCTGAAGAAGGAAAATCAGAAGAGAAAAAGCAAAATGTATTTTCTAATCTGATTAATAATGTAGGTAAGTTTACTGAAAGCGTAAAAGAGACTGTAAAAGAGAAGAAGCTAGAAAGTGAAGAAAAACAAGCGAAAGCAGCAATGATGGCGGCAAATCCTGATGCAGTGGGAGAGGAAGAAACTGCAGAAGAGACTAAGGAAGAAGTAAAAGAAGAACCACAAGTAATCATTACTCCAGCGCCTGAAGAAGTACAAGAGGCAGAAGAGGAAGGAGTGGAAGAAGAACCAGTGATTACGAAGGTAGAGCTTCCAGAGGAAGAGGTAGCTAAGGAAGAGCCAGAAGTAATAGTAACGCCACCACCAGTAGTGGAGGAAGAGAAAGCAGAGCCAGAGGTAATGGTAACGCCACCACCAGCAGTGGAGGAAGAGAAAGCAGAGCCAGAGGTAATGGTAACACCACCACCAGTAGTGGAGGAAGAGAAAGCAGAGCCAGAGGTAATAGTAACGCCACCACCAGTAGTGGAAGAGAAAGTAGAGCCAGAGGTAATGGTAACACCACCACCAGTAGTGGAAGAGGTGAAAGTAGAGCCAGAAGTAATGGTAACACCACCAGTAGAGGAAGAGGCTGAAGCAGAGCCAGAGGTAGTGGTAACTCCAGTAGTAGAGGAAGAAGCTACAGCAGAGCCAGAGGTAGTGGTAACTCCAGTAGTAGAGGAAGAGGCTGAAGCAGAGCCAGAGGTAATAGTAACTCCAGTAGTAGAGGAAGAAGCTACAGAAGAACCAGAGGTAGTGGTAGCTCCAGTGGAGGAAGAGGCTAAAGAAGAGCCAGAAGTAGTGGTAACTCCAGTAGAGGAGGAAACTGCAGAAGAACCAGTAGTGGAGGAAGAAGTTAAGATAGAGCCACCAAAGATGGATGATGCAGTTAGTAAGATCCTAGGCGAAATGATGCAAGAAACTGCTGCTCAACAGTCTCAGGTGCAAAATGCTAGCGAAATTAGTGGTAGCGAGTTAGAAGAAGAATCTCTTCAAGATATCTTGCAGGATGAAATAGGAACAGAAAAGGATATGGTAGTTCCTAAGATAGAAGTATATGGAAGTGTTGCAGCACCAGAAGGGGAATCTGAGGATTCTTTAGGTGGTTTGGGTATGCCAAGCTTTGTAACACGAGAAGAAATTCAAAATCAGAAGAAACAAGAGCAAGAAAAAGAA
>JAFPBJ010000118.1 GCA_017390525.1 Lachnospiraceae bacterium
GAGGTGGTAGGATGGTTTCTTTCAAGAATGGGATTTTCCGTGGAAATCAATGAGAAAATATTAAAAACCCATTTGGATAACTTTCCAGGTGTGGATAAAACCTTATATATGATAGATTCTCTAGAAAATGAAGATGCCTTTTATTTGTTTGAGCAAGGGGGGCTTAGACGGCAGGCGGGCTATTATGTGTATTATGAAAAAAATGAAGCAATGCAAAGCTACCTTCTTAGTCAAAAGGAAACAGAGCAAGATAACGAAGAGGAAGCAGGGGGAAAAATTATTGAGCGAGACCAAGCTCTACTAAAAAGCTACCGTGAGGCTATGGAAAAAAGGCAGGATAAAAGGGAAAATAAAGGGGTAGTCGGTATACTTTACAGTATTAGCTGTCTGCTTACCATAGCTATTTTAGCCATTGGAATTACCATAATTAATAATTATGACAAAATGAAGGATATGGAGGGTGCAATGAGTCACCTAGTGGAATATTTTAAGGAGGAAAAAGAGTATATAGCAGAGGATAAGGAAATCGAAACAGTGATTGTTCGTTCTAACCTTACTACGGAGCAAGAGACAACCACAAAGGAAATAGAAGAGGAAACGAAAGAAACAGCTCAAACCGTACCAGCCATGAGTCAAGGTGTAGCAACCTATTATACAGTGAAGGAAGGGGATACCTTAATGAGTATTAGTAAGAAAATGTATCATTCCACAAGGTATGTGGAGCTAATAAAAAAAGCAAATGAAATCACTGATGAGAATAAAATTTTCCCTGGAGATAAAATTGTGATTCCGTCTGTAGAGTAAATGGTTTATACATTGTTTTTTCAAATAAAATAATGTATACTGTTGATATTGATTCGAAACGGAGGACGACAATTTATGAGTCAATTGTCAACGAAAACCATAAATGAAATAGTGATTAACATTCTTCGTGATATTATGGACTTGGAAGAGAAAGCAATTATAACAGAGGAATTTAAAGATATTACGAATAATGATATGCATATTATAGAGGCAATTGGAATGCAGGAGCCAAAGAGTATGTCGGCGGTAGCTGCTTGCCAAAAGGTAACAGTGGGCACTCTTACCATTGCCATTAACAACCTAGTAAAAAAGGGATATGTAAATCGCCAACGTGGTGCAAAGGATAGAAGAGTGGTGCTAATCTCCCTTACGAAGAAGGGAGAAGCAGCCTATTTACACCACGAGGCATTTCACAAAAAAGTGACAAAACAGCTTACTGATATCTTAGAAGAACAAGAGATAGAAGTACTGTTTAAGGCAATGACGAAGCTTGAGGAATACTTAAAAGAATTAGTCTGATAAAGAATAGCTTTCTACCTTATCCTTGTGTACAAGATAGAAATAATCCTCAATATAGATTCCTCTTGCTTTCTTATCTGTGCATACGTCAATTGGAATTTTACGTTTTAATACAAATCCTTTTTGTGGCTGGTAGGTATATAAGTAATAGGTATCAGCCACTAATCCTGACCAATCGGTCCCCATAAATCCAATTAAATTTTTATCTGGTGATACTAAGAAGCTCTTATAATCATAAAGGGCTGGAATCTCGTCAATACTTTTAATCACCGTTTTCTTTACTTCTGTTACATTACTTGGATTAGAAATGTCAAACATAGAGAGCTTTCCACCTACTGTTTCATTGGTATCAGGATTGACCTCATAGCCTACTCCCAGCAACTGATTTTCCCCAAAGAAATGTAAATACTCAGAAAAACCAGTAATTTTTAATTCACCTAAAAGCTTTGGATTTTTCGGATCTGACACATCTACACTAAAAAGTGGATCCATATTTCTAAAGGTAACAAAATATCCAATATCCTTCATAAAACGAGCGGATTTAATTTGTTCTCCAGGTGCAAGGTTGGTAAGCTTGCCAATTATTTTCATTTTATCGTTTAAAATGTATAGACCATTGTCTTGGGTACTACTTGTAGTTACCACGCGTAAATAATCCTCTGCTTCATCAAGAGAAAAGGTGTCATTAATAGTTCCAGGTACATTTCCTACGCCCTTTGGAATAATTGCTCCTTCTGATAAATTAATTTTAATAATGTTAGTGCTAGAGCTATTCTTAGAATATTGGGTATAGTATAGGTAAAGGCTTTGGTTGCTAACATAAACATTGTTAATGTAAGTAGAAAATGCTTTGGAATCTATAATTTTCTCTGGTTTTTCTTCTGAAATACTGGAAATTACTAAATAGTCGTTACTTGTTTGTTCCTTTCCAAGAAAAATATTACAAGGAGAAATTGCTTCATTATTTACCTTTGGTGCATAATTTTTACCCTCTTTTTCTGCTGCGCTAGAGGATCTAAAATTATTCTTTATTTTATCAAAGAAAGACTGGGAGCCATCTTCTGGATAATATGAGGTTATTAGGTAAAAGGTTTGGTTGATTTTTCTTGCAGTGTAATAATCTCCATCTTGGGTAGCAGTAGCTATTAGCACAGGCTTCTTAGGGTCTGATACATCATAGGTAGAAAGTGATGTGGTTACATTGTTGCTTACATATGCAATATCTTCAGCGAAGGAAGTGCCTTCTTTATCGGTTTCTAAGGTACTTTCGTACTTAGAGAAAATGACATATAAGCGATTTTCGTTTAAGAAAATTTCCTTAATTTCCCCTCCTAAGTCTTCAGGAGTTGGAACAATGGTAGAAATTAAGGTTGATTTTCCTTTATTGGCTTTATAACAACGTATACTACTTTTATCAATGGCAGAGTAAATATAAGTGCCGTCAGTTTTTACCATATCTGCTTCATCTACTCCTTCTGTACGAAGGTTAGTGTTAGAAAAGTCAGAGCGTGTTCCACTTAAATCACTAATAGCACCACTTGCATTTAATGTCTCTTCATTGACAGCATCCTCCTCAATAAAATAATATTTCTTTTCCTTCTCTGATGCCACATCTATGGTTTGTTTATATAGCTTTTCATAGGAATTAGCTGGATATAAAATAGAGCTTATGGCATCTATGCCGTCTTGTATTTCCTGTGCTTTCTCTACTAAAACCTGAGCTTCGTTAGAAGCGATTGAACCAGTATAATTAGATAAAGAGCTTGGCATATCATTTTTTTGCATTACTGTTACTACTAGGGCAGCCATTACCACGAAAGAAAGAGCGGGAGCGGCTACATAAAGAAGGGGATTCTTTTTCTTAGGTGCTTGACTGTTTTTTAGCATTTGATTCATTTTTTCTGGTTTTATCTTATTTGGGATAGTGATTTCTTCACTAGATTGTTTTATTTTTTCGTATAAATCTTCGTGGTTCATATGATAACCTCCTATTCGTGCATAGCTTGTTCTAATTTCTTAAGGGCTCGGTGCTCCTTAGTTCTAACGGTGGCACTTGGCATATGTAAAATAGAGCCGATTTCTTTACTGTTATATCCTGCAAACTGATGAAGAGACAGAATCAATCGTTCTTCAGAAGAAAGAGTGGTAAATGCCATTCTAAGCTGGCAGCCCTCTGTAAAATCTTGCTCATAGCTACCTAAATCATCAGGTAACTCAACTGTCTTTTTAGTGTATTCTTTCAGTTTGCGTTTACATTGATTGGATAATATTTTAAATATCCAATGTTTAAACAGGCTAGGGTCTCTTAGTTTCTTTATTTGTGAAAATGCAGCTAAGACGGTATCGCTTACCGTATCACAAGCATCCTCTTGATTTTTTAGGGTATAGAAAGCAAATCTGTATAAATCCTCGTATACAAAGGAGTATAATTTGGAAAATGCGTCCACATCTCCATTTTTTGCTTGCTGTACCAAATTGGTTGTAGCTTCCATATTAATCCTCATTGTTTTCTCCTTAAGGTGTGTTCATTGATTACTCGAGTATGTAATGTGCTTTGTGTTTCATTTATATGTGTCAAGCTTGGTGCAAAATGTTTCAAAAAATATAAAAAAAATCCAAAAAAATTTATGGAATAACTATTGTAGAAAGCTGTCTTCAATGGTACAATAAAGTTAACTAGAGGACAAGGTATTTTTTAATGGAGGTGTTGCTCAAAATGGAAATGGAATTCTTTTCGGATGATGATTTAGCAGGATTATTCGCGGAGCTAGACGCTTGTGGCGCCAATCAAGAAGTTCAGGGTGACGAAATGGATGCCTCCCAACGAAGATATGCGGAAATCATTAAGAAACACAAAGATAACGTGAATGAATAAGCCAAGAAGGAATAAGCCTAAGTATGATTGCTTGGGCTTATTCCTTTATATATTTTTTCTTATCAATATTTTACATCAATTTTTCATGCACTTTGTTGACTGACCTTTCGTTTGGTGATATAATTTGCATTATGTAGTGGGTTGTTAGGAACATGGACAACACTTGCATATTTTGAAAAAAAATGCAAAGAAAGGCGAGGTAAAAAAATGGCTAAAATTGATTTAACTAAGTATGGTATCACAGGAACTACTGAAATTGTACACAACCCTTCTTATGAGGAATTATTCAAAGAAGAAACAAAATCTGATTTAGAGGGATACGAGAAAGGTCAGGAAACTGAACTTGGAACTGTTAACGTTATGACAGGTATCTACACTGGACGTTCTCCTAAAGACAAGTATATCGTTGAAGATGAGAATTCAAAAGATACTGTATGGTGGAACTCACCAGAATATCCAAATGATAACCACCCAATGTCAGAAGAAACTTGGGCAACAGTAAAAGAAATTGCAAAGAAAGAGCTTTCTAATAAGAAACTTTTCGTAGTAGATGCTTTCTGTGGAGCAAACAAAGATACAAGAATGGCAGTTCGTTTTATCGTTGAGGTTGCTTGGCAAGCTCACTTTGTTGAGAATATGTTCATCAAACCAACTGAAGAAGAACTTGCAAACTTTGAGCCAGATTTCGTTGTATACAACGCATCAAAGGCAAAGGTTGAAAACTACAAGGAATTAGGACTTAACTCAGAAACTTGTGTTGCATTCAACATCACAAGCAAAGAGCAAGTTATTATCAATACATGGTACGGCGGAGAAATGAAGAAAGGTATGTTCTCAATGATGAACTACTACTTACCATTAAAAGGTATTGCTTCAATGCACTGCTCTGCTAACACAGATATGAACGGAGAAAACACAGCAATCTTCTTCGGACTTTCAGGAACAGGTAAGACTACACTTTCAACAGATCCTAAGAGACTTCTTATCGGTGATGATGAGCACGGATGGGATGACAATGGTGTATTCAACTTTGAAGGTGGATGTTATGCAAAGGTTATCGGACTTGATAAAGAGTCTGAGCCAGATATCTACAATGCAATTAAACGTAACGCTTTATTAGAGAACGTTACAGTAGATGCAAATGGAAAGATTGATTTTGACGATAAGAGCGTAACAGAAAATACTCGTGTATCTTATCCAATTGATCATATTCAAAATATCGTTCGTCCAATTTCTTCAGCTCCAGCAGCTAAGAACGTAATTTTCCTTTCTGCAGATGCATTTGGAGTACTTCCTCCAGTGTCAATCTTAACACCAGAGCAGACTAAATATTACTTCTTATCTGGATTTACAGCTAAGTTAGCTGGTACAGAACGTGGAATTACAGAACCTACTCCAACCTTCTCAGCATGTTTTGGACAAGCATTCCTTGAATTACATCCAACAAAATATGCAGAAGAATTAGTTAAGAAAATGGAGAAGAGTGGTGCTAAGGCTTACTTAGTAAACACTGGATGGAATGGTACTGGAAAACGTATCTCTATTAAAGATACTCGTGGAATTATCGATGCAATCCTTGATGGTTCTATTACAACAGCACCTACAAAGAAGATTCCATTCTTTGACTTTGAAGTACCTACAGAGCTTCCAGGAGTAGATCCTCAAATCTTAGATCCTCGTGATACTTACGCTGATGCTTCTGAATGGGAAACTAAAGCAAAAGATCTTGCAGGCCGTTTCGTTAAGAACTTCGATAAGTATACTACAAATGAAGCTGGTAAAGCATTAGTAGCAGCAGGACCAAAAGTAGAAGCTTAAGAAGCAAATCAATTTCTAAATAAATATAGTAAACATAACAGCTAGGCTCGAAAAAAGTCTGGCTGTTGTTTTTTGAAAAAAAGAAAAACACATTGCTGTAACAGCCTATTTTTGCTAAAATGAAAAGAAGTGACGAAACTGCAACAATAATATGGAAAGGAACCACATATATGAAGGTTACCTATATAGAAAATCAATTGAAATTAGAAGATTATCTTTATTTAAGAAAAGAAGTGAATTGGAAGGCTCTTTCTCCTACACAGGCACAGAAAGCCCTAACAAACAGCCTATATACTGTTCATGCAGTATACAATGACAGGGTGATTGGTATGGGACGAATTGTAGGAGATGGGGCAGTCATTTGCTATATACAGGATTTAATTATTCATCCTGAGGCACAGCATATGGGTATAGGCTCTCATATTATGGACATGCTGATTACATATGTAGATTCCCTGCGAGAAGAGGGCACAGAAATGATGCTTGATTTAATGTGCGCAAAGGGACGAGAAAGCTTTTATGAAAAAAAACAGTTTATAGCAAGACCTACTGATACACTAGGGCCAGGAATGATACAAATACTAAAAGATAGGGGCTAAAGAGGCTCTATGCATTTTGACGAATGGTGCAATTCGTGGTATCATCAAATTTAGAAATCATACGGAGGAATCAAAAATGTCAAAAAAACCATTTTATATGACAACAGCCATTGCCTACACATCAGGCAAACCACATATTGGAAACACTTACGAAATTGTATTAGCAGACAGTATTGCAAGATTCAAACGCTTGCAAGGCTATGATGTAATATTCCAAACAGGAACTGACGAGCATGGTCAAAAAATCGAAATTAAAGCAGAGGAAGCGAATATTTCACCAAAGGAATTCGTAGACAATGTAGCAGGTGAAATTAAAAATATATGGGACTTAATGAATACATCCTATACGAAGTTCATTCGTACTACAGACAAAGACCATGAAAAGCAGGTACAAAAAATCTTTAAGAAGCTATACGATCAAGGAGATATCTACAAGGGCTATTATGAAGGAATGTATTGTACTCCTTGCGAATCCTTCTTTACTCCATCCCAATTAGTAGATGGTAAGTGCCCAGACTGTAATAGACCAGTACAAAGTGCAAAGGAAGAAGCATATTTCCTAAAATTAAGTAAATATGCGGACAGATTAGTAGAGCACATCAATACGCACCCAGATTTTATTCAACCAGAATCTCGTAAAAATGAAATGATGAACAACTTCATTTTACCAGGACTTCAAGATTTATGTGTATCAAGAACCTCTTTTAAATGGGGAATTCCAGTAGATTTTGATGACAAACACGTTGTATATGTATGGCTAGATGCCCTTAGCAACTACATCACTGGATTAGGCTACGATGTAGACGGCAATTCTGATGAGAAATTCAAAGAATATTGGCCAGCAGATTTACATTTAATTGGAAAGGATATTCTAAGATTCCATACCATTTATTGGCCAATTATGCTAATGGCACTTGACTTGCCACTTCCTAAGCAAGTATTTGGACATCCTTGGTTATTACAAGGGGATGGAAAAATGAGTAAATCCAAAGGAAATGTAATCTATGCAGATGAATTAGTGGATTTCTTCGGCGTAGATGCTGTTCGTTATTTTGTACTTCATGAAATGCCATTTGATAACGATGGTGTCATTTCTTGGGAGCTAATGGTAGAGCGTATGAACTCTGACCTTGCTAATACCTTAGGAAACCTTGTAAATCGTACCGTTTCTATGGCGAATAAATATTTTGACGGAGTGATTACCAATCCGAATGTAAGTGAGCCAGTGGATGAGGAGCTAAAAGAGGTTGCAACCACTACCTATGCAAGAGTAGAGGAGAAAATGGCGAAGCTTCGTGTAGCAGATTCTATTACAGAAATTTTTGTATTATTAAAACGCTGCAACAAATACATTGACGAGACTATGCCATGGGCACTTGCAAAGGAAGAAGATAAGCAAGCACGTTTAAAAACTGTATTATATAATTTGGTAGAAAGCATTAATATTGCA
>JAFPBJ010000119.1 GCA_017390525.1 Lachnospiraceae bacterium
GGAAAAAGCAATTAGTGTAGGGATTGGTATGGCAAATCATGAGGTAATTGATGAAATTAATATTTTGCAGGCAGATTATGTAGCAATGAGACAAGCAATTAGCTTATTAGAGAAAAAACCAGACATTTTGCTAAATGATGCTGTTACAATACCCGATATAGATATTAAGCAGGTGCCAATTATAAAGGGAGATACCAAAAGTATTTCCATTGCTGCCGCAAGTATTGTGGCAAAGGTAACTAGAGATAGAATGATGGTGGAATACGACGAGGTTTATCCGGGATATGGATTTGCTAAGAACAAGGGATATGGAACCAAGGAGCATATGGAAGCCATTAGAACATTAGGACCATGTGCCGTACATAGACGGACCTTTATTTCCTTGTAAAAACAAAGAAAATCATTGAGCTTAATAGAATAGAAAGGACTGGGAGCATATGAATATTTATCATTCTGCATTGGGTAATCCCAATAGACTACATTCTAATATGAATCAATGTGCTAAGGCTTATGAGAGCAATTTAACTCCCATTCAAAAACAGGTACAACAACAAAAGGCCGTTCCATTAAATCAGCTAGTAAAGGGACAGGTTTTTCAAGGTGAAATTGTAGATGTGGTACATAAGTCTGTAACCATAAAGCTTCCTGACCTTACTTTACTAAAGGCAATGTTAGGGGAAACGATGGACATTAATATTGGAAGCTCCCTTTATTTTGAGGTAAAAGAAAATCAAGATAATTTGTTAGTATTAAAACCTATTATAGATGATACCATTAATCCACAAAATAAAACTATTGAAAAGGCACTGACCCTAGCAGATATGCAACTAAATGAGAAAAATATGACTATTGTAAAGGAGCTGCTTTCACATCAAATGCCTATTGATAAGCAGTCAATTCAAAAAATATTACAGCAGTCTTTAAAGTTTCCAGACACATCTATTAAAAATTTAGTGGCAATGAATAAAATTGGGCTTCCAATTAATGAAACCAATACAAGTCAAATTACTCAATATGAAAGTTATCATCATCAGGTTAAGGAAAATATAGAACAAATTGCAAAAGGTACCTTTGAAACTCTACAATTGTCTACAGAGCAGGATATAGAAGCGGTAGCAAAAGTGGTGTTAAAGGAAATCTTTGGGAACGAGCCTAAGGATGTAACAAGGGAAGCACCTGTAAATGTTCAGGAAATGGCTACCTTAAAGGAAGTACCACAACAAAAAGAAGGTTCTAATCTTACAAAAGCGTTAGAGGTAGGAGAAAACATTGCTGAAACAAAGGAGGAAGTAATATTACTTGATAGACTGAAGCAAGATATGGTTTCCTTGCTAAAACAAGGGGGATATGAGGAAAAAGAATGTATCCAAATTGTAAAAGCTTTGCCAAGCGTAGAGGAAAATACTCTTCTTCCGGAGCTTGTAAAACAGCTAAAAAAAGCACCAGAATATAAGCCTACACTACTAAAGGAACTATTTACAAAGGAATGGGTATTAGATAATATAAAAAATGAATTGCAGAGCAAATGGTCTCTTACTCCAAAGCAATTAGAGCGGGAGGGAGGCGTAAAGGAGTATTACAAAACTATTTTAGAAGCGTCTAATCGTTTGTTAGAAGAAATGAATCTAGTAACGAAGCAAACTGAAGTGTTGTCTAAAAATACAACTCAGTTAAAGGATAACATTAATTTTATGAATTCCGTCAATCAATTATTTGCTTATACTCAGCTGCCAATGAAGCTACAAAATCAAGAGGCACATGGGGAACTTTATGTTTTTACAAATAAAAAAAGGCTTAGTAAACGAGAAGGCAATATTAATATTTTGCTTCATTTAGATATGGAACGATTAGGACCGATTGATATTTATGTTACTATGGCAGGCTTTGAACAGGCAAAACAAACGATTTCTACTAAGTTTTGTGTAAATGATGAAGAAGGTATGGCTTTAATTGAGGACAATATTAGAAAATTGCAAGAAAAAATAGAAGAAAAAGGGTTTCGCTTTTCCAATCAGGTAGAATTGCGAGAGGAAGAGGTAGATTTTGTGGAAGATTTTTTACTACAAGAAGAGCCAGTAAGCAACGTAAAAAGGTATACATTTGATGTAAGGATGTAAGTGTAGGTAGTTTGCGAAACATAGTTTATTCTGTAGTACAAAATTATGGATATGTATATTTTGTACAATCTTGAAGAATTCTAAATGTTTCGCAAGCAACTAGGTAAAGAAAGATAAGAGGGAGGTTTGGTGCATGGAGAACCAGGAGAATCAAAATAATATTGCGGTGGCATTATCCTATGAAAAAGGGGAGACGGCTCCTATGGTGGTTGCTAGTGGAAAGGGGCATTTGGCGGATAAGATTATTGAGACAGCGAAGGATTCTAAGGTGCCAGTATATGAGGATTCTAAGCTTGCGAATACCTTGTCAAAGCTAGAAATTGGAGAATGTATTCCACCAGAGCTATATGGAGTGGTGGCTGAAATTCTTGTATTTGTAGACGATATGGATAGATTAAAGGAAAAAATTTATGGATAATATCAATAAAAGAAAGCTAGGGAGTAAAAAAGAGCAGGAAGCCGCTAATTTTCTGAAAACAAAAGGATATTCTATTAAGGAGCTTAATTTTCAATGTAGAATGGGAGAAATTGATATTGTTGCCACAAAGGAGGAGTATTTGGTATTTGTAGAGGTAAAATACCGAAGCACTATAAATCAAGGCTTTCCTGAGGAAGCAGTTCATTTTAAGAAGCAAAAAAGCATTTCCAAAGTAGCAGCATATTATTTAATGAAGCATGGAATATGGGATAATGTGAATATTCGTTTTGATGTGGTGGTTATTTATAAAAATGAAATGAAGCTGATTGAGCATGCATTTGAATATATACAGTAAGGAACAAAACTATGGATTTTGAAGTAAAATTAAAAGGAAATAAAAGGGATACTAAAATCAATGAAGCAAATGGAGTGGTTTATTTAACCTTTCCTATATTAGAGCAATTTGGAGTCAAGCATGGCTTTTCTACTAGGCTAGGAGGAGTCAGTGAGGGAATGTTCTCTTCTATGAATTTAAGCTTTCAAAGAGGGGATGACAGGGAAAAGGTTGAGGAAAACTACAAAAGAATATGCAATGTGTTAAATATGAACCATAAGAATGTAGTGTTATCTAATCAGGTACATGATACTAAAATTAAGCTTGTAACCAAAGAGGATGCTGGAAAAGGTATGATAAAAGAAAGTGATATCATTGGCATTGATGGTTTGATTACGCAGGAAAAGGATATTCCACTTGTTACCTTTTATGCGGATTGCGTACCACTTTTTTTCTATGACCCTGTAAAAGAGGTGATTGCAGCAGCCCATTCTGGTTGGAGAGGCACCAAAGAAAAAATTGGAAAGAAAGTGGTAGAAACCATGGAAGAGGAATTTGGCTGTAAAAAAGAGGATGTAGTAGCAGTAATAGGACCTTCTATTTGTCAGGATTGTTATGAAGTAAGCGAAGACGTTGTGCTAGAGTTTCAAGAGGTATTTATGGAAGAGACTTCTTTATATGCAAAAGCAAAGGAAAATGGGAAATATAACCTAGATTTATGGAAGGTAAATAGTATGATACTAAAAGAAGCAGGTATTCTTGAGAAACATATGTCATTACCTAATTTGTGTACCTGCTGTAATCCAAAGCTGTTATTTTCTCATCGTGCTTCTAAGGGAAAACGGGGGAATCTAGCTGGTTTTATTTCCTTGTAAGTAAAACCCGACTCTTTACAATCAGAAAGAGCTATTGTAGAATGAATATGATACAAGGGTCAAAAGGTCAGAACTCGTTCCTGCTTGCAGGATAAGAGTTCTGACTTGTTGACCCGTACATGCATGAGGAAGTAGTGATTTTCCTTGGAAAATCAACGGATTCCGAATGTGTGTAGAAGTGCGAGAGTTGCGTAGCAACGGAGCAATTCGTGTATCAAATAAAGGGTAAAAAAACTTTTGACACTCACAGCATGAATATAATTGAGATAGACATTTGCGAAATGCCCAAAAAACTTATTTTAGTTGTACAAAATATACAATTCTATAAGCAATATTTTGCACAACTACAGAATGCTTAAACTGCGTTTCGCAATTACCTAACTAATTGAGATAAGAAAAGGAGAACAAACGCCATGAGTAAACCAATTGTTGCTATTGTTGGAAGACCAAATGTAGGAAAGTCCACGTTATTCAATGCCTTGGCAGGGGAACAAATCTCCATTGTAAAAGATACCCCTGGCGTAACAAGAGATAGAATTTATGCGGATATTACTTGGCTTAATTATATGTTTACATTAATTGATACAGGAGGAATTGAACCAGAAACCAATGATATTATTTTAGCAAGTATGAGACAGCAGGCGGAGCTTGCCATTGAAACTGCTGATGTGATTATCTTTTTGGTAGATGTAAGACAAGGGCTAGTAGATGCTGACTTTAAAGTAGCAGATATGCTTCGTCGCTCCCATAAACCAATTCTTTTAGTGGTAAATAAGGTAGATAATTTTGACAAATTTATGCCAGATGTATATGAATTTTATAATTTAGGCTTAGGAGACCCAATTCCAGTATCTGGAGCCTCTCGTCTTGGAATCGGAGATATGCTAGATGAGGTTATTTCTCATTTTAATAAAGAGGATGCATTAGAGGAAGAGGATGACAGACCAAGAATTGCAATTATTGGAAAGCCAAACGTAGGGAAATCTTCTCTTGTAAATAAATTATTAGGGGAAAACCGAGTAATTGTGTCAGATATTGCAGGTACTACTAGAGATGCTGTTGATACAGAGATTATAAGAAATGATAAGGCATATATTTTTATTGATACAGCAGGGCTTAGAAGAAAATGTAAAATTAAAGAGGAAATCGAGCGCTTTAGTATTATTCGTACTGTAAGTGCAGTTGAGCGAGCTGATGTAGTTATTTTAATGATAGATGCCACAGAAGGCGTAACAGAGCAGGATGCTAAAATTGCTGGTATTGCGCATGAGCGAGGAAAAGGTATGATTGTGGCTGTAAATAAATGGGATTTAATCCAAAAGGATGATAAAACCATTTATAAATTTACAAAGGACATTAGGGAAAAATTGGCCTTTATGCCTTATGCAGAGCTTATTTTCATTTCTGCGGAAACAGGACAAAGATTACCTAAGATTTTTGAAACCATAGATGCAGTAATTGAAAACCATGCATTACGAATTCAAACAGGTGTGTTAAATGAAATCCTATCCGAAGCGGTAGCAATGAAGCAGCCACCTGCTGATAAAGGAAAGAGACTTCGTCTATACTATATTACTCAAGTATCAGTCAAACCACCAACCTTTGTTATTTTTATTAATGACAAAGAGTTAACTCATTTTTCGTATACTAGATATATTGAAAATAGAATTCGTGAAACCTTTGGATTTAGAGGGACACCAATTCGATTTATATATAGAGAAAGAAAGGAAAAAGATAGATAATGTGGAAATATTATATCATAGGCATGGTGGTTGGATATTTATTTGGGTGCTTTCAAACGGCATACATTATTGGAAGAATGCATCATATTGATATTAGAGAGCATGGAAGTGGAAATGCAGGTACCACCAATGCCCTTAGAACCTTAGGGAAAAAGGCGGCAATTTTAACCTTTTTAGGAGATGCCCTAAAGGGCTTGATACCTGTACTTTTAGCAAAATATCTTGTACAAAAAAGCGGACTTTCCATTGATGCATCCTTGCTTGCTTTGGTAACAGGACTTTTTGTAGTGCTAGGACATAATTTCCCATTTTATTTAAAATTTAGAGGGGGAAAAGGAATTGCTACAACAGCAGCAGTTTTATTAGCCTTTGACTTAAGATTTGCGGCAATTTCCTTTGTGCTTTTTATGACAGTTGTCCTAATCACTAGATATGTATCATTATCCTCAATTGTTATGGTGTGCGGAATTCCAATTGAAATATTAGTATTTTATAGGGATTCTTCTCCTTGGTTGTTGGTGGTAGGATGCATATTTACAGGACTTGCCATTATTCGTCATCATGGAAATATACATAGATTATTAAATGGTACAGAAAGTAAGCTGGGAGAAAAAAAGAAAGAAAAGGTTTAGGAGGAAGTATATGGAAAAAGTATGTGTGCTAGGAGCTGGTAGTTGGGGAACTGCATTAGCCATTTTATTAAGTAATAACGGACATGAGGTGACCTTATGGTCCATTGATGAAAAAGAAGTTGCTATGTTAAGGGAAGAAAGAGAACAAAAGGACAAGCTTCCAGGTGTTAAGGTCCCTGATAACATTACTGTAACAGGCGATGTACAAGCAGCCATAAAGGATAAGAAAATCATTGTATTTGCAGTACCTTCGCCTTATGTAAGAAGTACAGCAAAATTAGTAGCTGCGTTTATAGAAAAGGAACAAATTATTGTAGATGTGGCAAAGGGAATTGAAGAGAAAACTTTAATGACCTTATCTCAGGTAATCGAAGAGGAGATAAAGGGAGCCACTGTTACTGTATTATCTGGACCAAGCCATGCAGAAGAGGTGGCAAGAAAAATTCCAACCACCTGTGTCATTGGAGCAAAAAGCAAAAAGGTTGCTACTTTTTTACAGGATGTATTTATGAGCGAAGTGTTTCGTGTATACATAAGTTCAGATATGGTAGGAATTGAACTTGGTGGTGCTCTTAAAAACGTAATTGCCCTTGCAGCAGGAATGTCAGACGGATTAGGCTTTGGAGATAATACAAAGGCTGCTTTAATGACCAGAGGAATTGCTGAGCTTAGTCGTTTAGGTGAGGCAATGGGTGGAAAACCAGAAACCTTTTCTGGGCTATCAGGTGTAGGAGATTTAATTGTAACCTGCACAAGTAAGCATAGTAGAAACCGAAAGGCAGGCTATTTAATTGGTCAGGGCTAC
>JAFPBJ010000120.1 GCA_017390525.1 Lachnospiraceae bacterium
AAAGAGCCTATACAGATGAAATGACCGAGCTTCATAACAGGCGTTATTGCACAGAATATATGGAGAAAATTAATGAGAATGGGGAAGAAAATTACACCATCATTTGTTTTGATTTAAACAATTTAAAGGAAACCAATGACACCTATGGTCATACAAGAGGTGATCTTTTAATTCAAAGTGCTGCCCAAGTCATTAAGGATACCTTTTCTAAAAAGGGCGTGGTTGGAAGAATGGGCGGTGATGAGTTTATTGCGATTCTAAAGGATTTGGCAGAAGAGGACCTTAAACAGCTAATTCAAGGGTTAAATGAAAATATTAGAAGCAAAAATCAAGAAGAGCCTAAGCTTCATTTATCTATTGCTTATGGATATGCTGTAAGTAACGAAGAGAGTATAAGGGATACTGAGAAGGTATATCAAATTGCGGATCGACGCATGTATGAGCATAAGAAGGAAATGAAAGGTACACAGCTTTAAAGTATGTAAAATAAGAAGTGGTAAAAAAGTGTCGCTGCAAGGCGACACTTTTTATGCATTTGTATTTTGAAAGGTTCCGTCTGCAAGATCTTTGGCTACAAACGGCATAAAGTAAAATGGTATTGTGAGTAGTTTTTGCTCACTATTGTATCCGTAGTTGTTTTTTGAGACCTTAATGGCATACTCAAACTTATTATGATTTGAAAATTTTTCAAGAGAATTGAGTGTACCTCTGCCTTTTTTTACATCAATCGGGTACAGTTTATTATCCGATTCAATGATAAATTCAAGTTCAGCAGAGGATTTGCCCCGCCAATAGAACAGCTTGTGTTCTTTTGCAATCAGCTCATTTGCTACGAAGTTTTCAAAGAAAATGCCTGACAGCGTATTTTCTCGTTCGCTTGATATAAACGAAGCTGCATTAATACCGCTTTGATAAGAGAACATACCGATATCACCGAGAAACAGGCGAAAATTGCTTTCGTTGTCTGGTATTAGTGGCATAGTAATGTGTTCTTTCAACTGAAAAGATTGATTGACAATATGCGCCATTGTTAGCCACTGGATAGAGGTTGCGTAATCTCTTGTTTTGCTTTTTTCTTCAATGAGTCCCGGTGAGAAATTTTTTGACTCTTTGTTGAGCTCCTTGTAGATATTTTGGAACAAGGTGCGTGAACGTAAAACGGCTTCTTGACTGGCTTGATATAATTCCATATCGGCAAGATAATTGTCGTATAAGACCTTGAGGATTTCTCTTGACTCAAAAAGATTTTCACTGTCAATATAGGCTTCCACTGCTTCGGGCATACCACCTATAAGTAGATATTTATATACCTGTTCCATTGCTAATTCATGAATTTTCCAGTCAAGAGGAGTTCTATTTTCATAAGCATTTTTAATGGTATTATAAAGCATTTTGTTGCTGTTCATCAAAAATTCATCAAAGGTCATAGGGTAAATCGTTATTTGATTTATTTTTCCTACAGGGAAAAGAAACTTATCGTTTTCCTTTGAGCCTCTTTTATGCGTTTCCCTCTGAATTTTAATGCGTACCATTGAGCCAGTTGCGATAACGGGAATCTGACTGAAATCTTGGCAGAAGTATTTAAGAGAAGATATAATATTAGGACATTCTTGTACTTCGTCAAAAATCAAAAGTGTGTTTTCGTTTATTTGTTTGCCTTTAAAAAGGGACAAATATTCAATGATTTTTCCTGCATTTGCGGTATTGGAACAAAAATCACGAATTTCGTCTTCAATTTTGCAGTCAATATAAATGTAATTATCCTTGTAATAGGTTTCGGCAAACATATCTTTCACAAGATAGGTTTTTCCAACCTGTCTTGCACCCCAAACAATCAAGGGCTTTCTGCGTTTATTGTGATTCCAAGCTATTAGTTTTTGCAGTGCATTTCGTTCCATAAATGAACCTCCGAAGTATTTAATAAATGTATTGTAATATAATTTGCACCAATTTACAAGTTTTTAAACAAGTTATTTGCACCTGTAGCTGCTTTTCTGTGCTTGTTATTTGCACCTATATTTCGTTTGGACTAGAGAAAAAATATAAATAAAAAAGATAGCAAAAGACATATGAAATCTAACGGTTTCGTATGTCTTTTTTTGGCAAAATCGATTGAAATATAGCGAAAATCATACTATAATTTTTGTATTAGATTAGATGGGAAAAGAGGAAAGAAAATGATACTTGGAATTGATTTAGGCACAACATATTCAGTAGGAGCATATATAGATGAGGAAGGAAATCCACAGGTAGTTCAAAATAACGAAGGAAGCAGGTTAACTCCCTCTGTAGTACTATTTGATGAAGAGGATAAAGTGGTAGTAGGAGAGGTAGCAAAGGATAATTCAGTCATTCGTCCAGAGGATGTAATTGCTGCGGTAAAAAGTCATATGGGAGAAAAGGTGGTAATCAAAAAGGTGGGAGATAAGGAATATACACCTGAAATGATTTCTAGCTTTATTATTCGAAAGGTAGTACAGGATGCCCAAAAAGCTTTAGGAGAAACCATAAAAGAGGTTGTGATTACAGTTCCAGCATATTTTAGTGCAGCGCAAAGACAAGCAACTATGGATGCAGCCAAGATTGCAGGAGTGTCGGCCATAGGGACGATTAACGAGCCAACAGCAGCTGCACTTTGTTTTGCACATCAAAATAATTTAGAAAATCAAAATATATTGGTGTACGATTTAGGCGGTGGTACCTTTGATGTTACCATTTTAAATTTAAAAGAAAAAAATCAAATCGAGGTGTTAGGAACCGCAGGGTTGTCTGAAGCAGGAGGAAGATTTTTTGATATTTCCATTGTGGATTATGTTTGCGATTACATGGAGGATAAGTATGATATCGACCTGCGGGATGAAGAATATGTGGATGATTTACAAGACATTATGATAAAGGCTGAAAAGGTAAAGATACAATTAAGTAATGTAGAAAAAGCTGCTATTTCGCTAAGAATTGGAAAAATAAAAGAAAATATTGAAATTTCAAAAGAAGAATTTGAAAATATGATCGCCTCAACCTATCAAAAAACTGAGAGAAAAATGAAGGAAGCTATAAAAATGGCTAATTTAACTACAGCTGATATTGATAAAGTATTATTAGTGGGAGGTTCTAGTAGAATTCCATATATTGTAGAGCAAGTGCAGAAGTTTATAGGAAAAGAGCCCTCTAGAGAGATTAACCCAGCAGAAGCAGTGGCTATGGGGGCTGCACTTTATGCAAAATCTATCAAAAAGGAAGAGGAAGCAATCAATTTTACAGATGTGTGTTCTCATAGCTTAGGGGTAGTAGTGATTAATCCAGAAACAGGAGAAGAAGAAAATGAAAAATTGTTGCTTAAAAATAGCAAGCTTCCTGCAGAAGGGAAAAAATCATTTCGTACCATGGGGGCGAAGCAGAAAAAAATTAAGCTTCAATTAACAGAAGGAGAGTTTAAGGAAATTACAGACGTTACCATTATTGGAACCTTTGAAATTGAATTGCCCCCTGATGTAAGTAAAAATGAAAAAGTGGAAATTACCATTACCTTAGATACGAATCAAATGATTCATATTCATATGGAAATGGCAGAATCAGGCTTTGTGCAGGAATGTCATTTAAAGAGGGATATCAATTTAGAGGAAGAAGTAGTAGAAAATATGACAGGTATTATGCGAGACGTGGATGTTTATTAATACAAGAGAGAAAAGGTTGAAGGAAAATGGAAGAAAGTCAAATCAATGCATTATTTCAGGAAAAAAACATTGAAGAAGTGATAGAGCTATTAGAGAATATGCAAAACGAACAGGAAGAAGAATATTCTATGCTAAAGTTGGCACAAGCATATTTAATCAATTCTGATGAGAAAAGTGCCAAGAAAATCACTCGAAGAATTAAAATGCTCTTTCCCAGTGGAAAATATTTTCAAGAGGAAAATGAATTATTAGACGCAATAAAAGAGCAAACAGTAGAAGCGTATTTAAATAAATATGTTTATGATAAAGAAGAAAAAGAAGCGTTAGAGGAAGGAATTATAAGGGAAGAAAGCTGTGCAAATGAGGAAGAGGTCTCTAAGCTTAGTACAAGTCTACCAAAGAAGCAAAAAGAAGAAGTAAAAATACCTGAGTCAATTGCAGAATATTTTAAAGATGTAGCAGGCATGAAGCGGGTTCAGGCAGAGCTTAGTACCTATTATAACGTGTTGCGTTTGCAAAATGATAGAGAAGAAAGTCATTTTTCTTCAGCCATTGTGAAAATGCATTTTGCCATTAGTGGGGAAAGAGGAAGTGGAAAAACATTATTAGCCAATATCGTTGCAAAGCTGTTATATGATTTTGCAATTAGGGAAAATGATGTACCAATTTATATTAGCTCAAGAGATATTTTAAGAGCTCAGGAGGGACAAAATAACCAAGAGCAAGGGGGCATTGAGTCTTTATTTTCCAATATTAAGGATGCTACGGTTGTCATTGAAAATATGGAAGAGCTAGTATTTGATGACGGATACAGGGAGTCCGCTATGAAAGATATTTTTAGTTCCTTAGAGCAAATTTTAATAAAGAGAAAAGAAGAGATTTCCTTTATTTTTACAGGTAGCCCTTTGGCAATGAGAAAAATAAGAAATATACGTCCTACTATTTTAGATGAAATGACTGAATTAGAAATTCCACAATATTCTACGTTGGAATTATTAGAAATTGCAGAGAAGGAAGCAACCAAAAAAGCATTTCGCTTACATGAGGATTGCAAAAAGGCATTGATACAAAAAATTGATGCAGAATGTAATAGTGATGAATTTATGAATGCCATCTCTATGAATCGATATTTAGATGATGCCATTAAGCATATGGCAGATAGATATTGTGGCAAAGAGGATACCACGGAGAAGGATATGGTATATCTATTACCAGAGGATTTTAAAATTGAGTTAGAAGAGGAAGAAGGTATCGAAGAAATCTTAAAGCAACTAGATGCTTTGGTGGGCTTACAATCAGTAAAGGAGCAGGTAAGAGCGCGCATAAAAAGTGCCACTGTTGCCTCTATGGCAGTAGAAGCAGGGGCACAGAGAAAGGTTGGACATGGAAGCTTACATTTGCTCTTTACTGGTAATCCTGGAACAGGAAAGACCACAGTTGCGAGAATGTTAGGAAAGGTATATCGCAGTCTAGGAATTTTACCTCGAGGCAATCAGGTTGTAGAATGTACGAGAAGTGAGATAGTAGGGCAATATCAAGGGCATACTGCAAAGCTAGTGCAAGAGAAGTTTAAGCAAGCGGCAGGGGGAGTGCTGTTTATTGATGAAGCATACGCAATCTGTAGAGATGATAATGATACATTTGGGCATGAAGCAGTGGACGAAATTATAGCACAAATGGAAAATAACAAGGATTCCATGATGGTTATTTTAGCCGGCTACAAAAAGGAAATGGAGGAGTTTTTAAACACGAATCCTGGCTTTAAAAGTCGTATTCCAGAAACAAATTATATTGAATTTCCAGATTACACCACAGAGGAAATGGTTGAAATCTTTAAAGGCATGGTAAAAGGAAATCAAATGGCATTCAGTTCAGACGCTACCGATTTACTTTACGGGATGCTTGAGGTAAAGTCAAAAGCGCCAAACTTTGGAAATGCAAGAGGAGTCAGAAATCTGTTTGAAGAAGTAGTGAAAGTGCTAGATGCGAGAATCTATCAATTACAGCTTACCCAAGGGGGAGTAAGTAAAAATCAGTTTGACATTATTACTAAGGAAGATATTGAAATAGTAGCTGGAAGAAAGCTAGAGAGCGAAAAGACCATAGAGGATTTGCTAGAGGAATTAAAAGGCTTAACAGGGCTAAAAAGTGCCAAAGAAAAAGTAGAAGAAATGGTCAATAATATTGAGTTTAATAATATGATGAAGGAAAAGGGAATGTCTGTAGAAGAAGGACATGGAACACTTCATTTAATTTTTAAAGGAAATGCAGGAACTGGTAAAACAACAGTAGCAAGACTCCTTGGTAACATTTATCAAAAGCTAGGAGTGCTTAAGAAAAATGTGATTGTAGAAGTAAGTCGAGCAGATTTGGTAGCAGGTCATGTTGGCCAAACAGCAATGAAGGTAATGAAAAAAATAGAGGAAGCGGACGGAGGAATTTTATTTATTGATGAAGCATATACGTTAATTAATGGAGACCAGGATTCCTTTGGAACAGAAGCGGTAAATACACTTGTGGCAGAGGTGGAAAACAGAAGAGATAGTCTTATGGTAATTCTTGCAGGCTATGCAGATAAAATGGATGAGCTACTTAATATCAATCAAGGGTTACAAAGTAGATTTTCTCATGAAGTAATTTTTGAGGATTATTCAGAAGAAGAGTTACTTGAAATTTTTCAGTATATGCTACAACAAAAAAATCTGGTGTTAGAAGAGGGAGCGTTAAAGGATGTTGCTTTATTGCTTCGAGAACGAAAAAAACAGGTTAAGGATTTTGGAAATGCCCGTGGAGTGAGAAATATAGTTGAGGATATAATAAAACGAAAAAATTCCAGAGTGATGAAAGAATTTAACCAAACAAAAGAGACACCTACAAGAGAAGCGCTTACTACAATTAAGAAGGAAGACATTGGTGTAGTAACAGAAACAGAAGAAGAGGAAACCTTAGAGCAATTATTAGAGGAATTAAAAGGCTTAACGGGGCTAAATAGTGCCAAAGGAAAGATTCAGGAAATGGTAAATAGAATCCGAATTCAGCGTATGATGCAGGAACAAGGCTCAGTCATGGAAGAAGGCTTTGGAACGCTACATCTTATTTTTAAGGGAAATGCAGGAACGGGTAAGACTACAGTGGCTCGTCTTCTTGGAAAAATTTATTATAAGCTGGGAGTGCTAAAAAGAAACAGCTTTTTGGAAGTAAGTAGAGCAGATTTGGTGGCGGGCTATTTGGGACAAACAGCCATGAAGGTAGTGAAGAAGATTGATGAAGCGGATGGAGGAATTCTATTTATTGATGAAGCATACACCTTGATAAATGGAGAACAGGATTCCTTTGGATTAGAGGCTGTCAATACCTTGGTAGCAGAAGTAGAAAATCGAAGAAATACTTTGATGGTTATTTTAGCTGGCTATGGAGAGGAAATGGATGAATTGCTTAGTATCAATCAAGGGTTAAAAAGTCGATTTTCTCAAGAAATCATTTTTGAAGATTATACCATTGACGAATTAGTAGAAATTTTTTCCTATATTCTAAAAAAAGAGCATTTGCTATTAGAAGAGGGAGGATTAGAGTCTGCAAAAGCTTTGATTCAACAGGAGCTTAAAAATCAGGATAATTTTGGAAATGCTCGTGGAATTAGAAATTTAGTAGATGAATTAAAAAAGAAACGAGATGCTAGAATCATTGCTATTGTGGATCAAAAAAATGTTTCCTTATCCCCAGAGGAGATTAAAACCATTAAAGTAGAAGATATGAATCAGTTGATACATGCGAAGGAATGAGGAGGTCGAAAAAGTTGAATCAGTTATTGGATAAATTGGGCATTGATTTAAATCAAAGCTTGAGTGATAAATTAGAACAATTAGAAGAATTACAAATGGAAACGCTAGATCGTTTAGACCGAGTACAAGAGAAAGGACGAATCCAGCAATTACAGGAAATGTTAAAGGATATTGAGAAAGCAATTGATCTCATAACAAATCGTATGGAGTCAGGGATTATGCTAGATCAGTATGAGGAGGAGAAGGAAAGCTTTGAAGATTTAAAGAGCCAACCAAAAGAAAAGCAATCAAAAGTGTTAGATGAAGTTAAGCCACAGGTAGTACAAGCTGAAAAAACACAGGAGGAGCTGTATGATGAGGCCTTAGCAATTATGGCAACACCAGAATATGAAAAAGGCATCCAGCTTTTAACTGAATTGGGTAATGAAGGATATCTGTATGCTCAAAAGTACTTGGCAAAAATATATTCAGAAGGCAATCGAGTGGCTCAGGATGAAAGCATCGCCATAAAGTGGTGTGAAATGGCTGCCAATCAAGGGGATGTGGATTCTCAATTTGATATGGGCTGGAGATATAATCAAGGAATTGGCGTAGAACAGAATAACGAAGAAGCAGTCAAGTGGTACGAAAAGGCTGCTAACCAAGGTCACGTTGTAGGTCAATATAATATGGGAGTCATGTATGAAAATGGAACTGGGGTTATTCAAAGTAATGAAGAGTCCGCCAAGTGGTATGAAAAAGCTGCCAATCAAGGGTACATAGATGCTCAGCTTAATATAGGCTATATGTATGAAGTAGGGCAAGGAGTAGTACAAAGTAATGAAAACGCAGTAAAGTGGTATGAACAGGCCGCAAATCAAGGGAATGCTGTAGGGCAATGTAATACAGGCTATATGTATGAAATGGGAAAAGGTGTGCCACAAAATGATGAAACAGCAGCCTATTGGTATGAACAGTCAGCCAAGCAAGGGTATGCAAGGGCACAATGCAATTTAGGCTATGCGTATGAATGTGGAAAAGGTGTGCCACAAAACGATAAAGAGGCAGCCTATTGGTATGAACAGGCCGCAAATCAAGGCAATTCTATAGCACAATGTAATATAGGCTATATGTATGAAATGGGAAAAGGTGTGCCACAAAATGATGAAACAGCAGTGTATTGGTATGAACAGTCAGCTAAGCAGGGATATGCAAGGGCACAATGTAATTTAGGTTATATGTACCGCGCTGGCAAAGGGGTGTTAGTAAATGATGGAGAAGCCTTATACTGGTATGAGAAAGCAGCAGCCCAAGACAATGTAAGAGCCCAGTGTAATTTAGGACGGATGTATGAATTTGGAGATGGGGTACCACAAAATTATGAAAAGGCATTTGAATTGTATGAAAAGGCTGCAAAAGCGGGACATGCAAAGGCTCAGTATAATTTGGCATGTATGTATGATAATGGACGAGGCGTATTACAAAATTTTGAAAATGCAGCTTGGTGGTATCAAAAAGCAGCCAATCAAGGAGAACCATCTGCTCAAAATAATTTAGGTGTTCTTTATAAAACTGGACAAGGGGTTGTACAAAATATTCAAAAAGCGGCAGAGTATTATGAAAAAGCCGCTATGCAAGGAAATATGTATGCTCAAAATAATTTAGGCTATATGTATGAGGTAGGAGAAGGGGTTCCTCAAAATTTTGCAAAGGCAGCAAAGCTATATGAGATGGCAGCCAGTCAAGGCTATGTAAAGGCTCAGTTTAGTTTGGGGTATTTATATGAAATAGGACGAGGGGTTGCTCAGAATTTTACAAAGGCAGCACAGTGGTATCAACAGGCAGCAAGTCAAGGGCATGCAAGAGCGCAGAATAATTTAGGGGTGTTATATGCAAATGGAAAGGGAGTGGCGCAAAATGTACCACTGGCAATTTCTTTATACAAGCAGGCAGCAGCGCAAGGGGATGAGCTGGCAATTGGTAATTTGAAAAGAAGAGGCATTAGAGTATAATTTAAGCTCAGAAAAATGGAGGACAATGTGAAAAATAAGTCTGATGACCTTATTTTTCACATGGCTATTTGTTTCTGAGCAAAAACAAATAGCTTTGATGGCAGATGAAAAACTGCAATGCAGATTTTTCATCGCCGCTTCGCAATGAATTGCTCAGAAAAGAGGATTAGTATGGAGCAGGGAAAAATTAAAAATAAAGTACAGGAAGAGAAAAAGCAAACTATTGGGACATCTGTTGCGCCATTAGAACAAAATACAGAGCTAACGGATGCGACAAAGGAGAGAAAATTAATTCGCACTCCTAGAAGTAAGAAATATGTCAAGGCTATGAAGCAAATTGATCAATTAACAAAGCAGGATGAAGAAATTATGGAAATGGTAAAATCGATGCCTGTGAATAATAAGCTATTGGGGATTTTGTCTTCCTGCCAAATTGAAGGGTGCATTATTCACGCTATAGATAAATTTGGAAACATTCTAGAGCATTATCATTCTGTAGAGGAAATGCCAGAGGAGCTACAAGACGGATATCAGGTTTATTTAGAGCATCAAGATTGTGCTTCTATCGAAGTATACACAAATAACATTTGTATTATTTATAGTGACGGAATTGTAAAGTTTGCAGAACGCCCGGAATAAAGCATGTATATGAAATGGGAGGGTAAAGGAATATGGAACAAATATATCAATATGGGAAGGAAATATATTCTGAGAATAAAACAGAAGTGAAAGCTGCCATTAGGCGTATTATAAAAATGTGCTTTATTGCTAAAAAGGGTGGAATCCTACAATTAGAAGCTTTTATTTTAGAGGAAGAAGGTTTCCCAGAATATGCTTTTTTAGAAAAGGCTATTTCATATCTATGTGATGGCATGGAATTAGAGGATATAAAGGAGCTTTTAACCAATCGTATTTTAGTAGAAGCAGATAGGAAAAAGCAGTTTATATATTTACTTTATCAAGCAGGTGTGGAGCTGATTAAAAAGGAAAAGCCAATCTATTTTGTGAAGGAATATTTATGTTCTATGTTTCCACAGCAGCAGGAGGCTGAAATAAACGAATATATAGAACAAATCATGAAACAAGAAAATGAAATCATTTTTCAGGAAAAGCAAATTAGAGTACCAAGGGAATTTGCAAAAATTAGTATTTCTCTTGATGATGAGCGAAAAAGAAAAGTAGAAGAATTAGAAAAAAAGATAATGGAACAAACTGACCAAGAGATTCAAGAATGGCTTCGGCAGGTGGAAAGCTATGATGTGATTAGTTTGTTACTAGTGGGTAGTGAAGAATTTAGAGAACGATTGTTAAAAAATATGTCCTCACGTCTTAAAATTATGATGATGGAGGAGTCAATTGAAAGGGCAGAGGCAGGCAGAGCAAGCAAAAGAGTTATATGAAGCACAGTGGCAATAGTAAAATAGCTAACAGGACTTTGGTCTTGTTAGCTATTTTTGTGTAGTAAAAATACAATATTAGATGGACTACTTCACCCCATTGTTTTATAATGTATTTAGTAATACTAAGTATATGATAAGGAGGAAGTATTTATGATAGCATTTATTATTTGGTGTAGCATTGCATTGATTTTTGTTATAATAGGATTCACTGGTATCAATAAAAAAGAGCCAGTGGGCTTTTGGGCAAATAGTAACAAAAAGCCAGAGGTAGAGGATGTAAAGGGGTATAATAGAGCAGTGGGTATCATGTGGTTTGTATTTGCTATTATTATGGCGCTACTAGGAATACCTTTGCTTGCAGGACAGAATTCTCCATGGGTATTTCTAACAGTAGTAGGTGTACTAATAGAGGTGATTGGGGTAATGGTTGTGTATACCTGTGTGATTGAGAAGAAATATACAAAGAAGCATTAAGAGTAAGGCACTAGCAGAAATGTTGGTGCCTCTTTTTTAATTTGAATTGTTTACACTTCTTTGGTGTGATAAAATGTAAAAAAAGAACAATTTAACAGAAAAATCGGAGGAAAAGCATATGTATAATTTTAATCTTCACATACCTACTAGAATCCACTTTGGTAAAGGTACCATTTCATATTTGAGTGAATTAAAAAATTATGGAAAAAAGGTGTTATTAGTATATGGTGGTGGTTCCATTAAGAAAAACGGTATCTATGACACCGCAATGGAATTTCTTAAGAGTGTTGATATTGAAGTAATAGAATTAGGTGGAGTTGAACCGAATCCAAGAATTGAAACAGTCCGTAAGGGCGTTGAACTTTGCAAAAAAGAAAACATTGACATGGTGCTTGCAATCGGAGGCGGAAGTACCATTGATTGTGCCAAGGTGATTGCAGCAGGGGCAAAATATAATGAGGATGCTTGGGATTTAGTACTAGATTCTAGCAAAATTACAGAAGCATTGCCGATATTTGATGTTCTTACGTTGGCAGCAACTGGAACAGAAATGGATCCCTTTGCAGTAATTAGTGACCTTTCAAAGAATGAAAAATGGGGCACAGGCTCGCCATTTATGGTACCAACTATGTCCATTTTGGATCCTGAATATACATATTCTGTGTCAAAAAAACAGACAGCAGCTGGAACTGCAGATATGATGAGTCATACTTTGGAGAATTACTTTACCATGGAAAATGCAGATTGTCAGAAATTCATGGCAGAGGGGCTCCTTCGTACCATGATTAAGAATGGTCCAATTGCCTTAAATGATCCAACCAACTATGATGCCCGTGCAAACCTAATGTGGGCGGGAACTCACGCGATTAATGGCAATGTTGGTGCTGGTAGTAAACCGTCCTGGTGTGTTCATCCAATGGAGCATGAGCTAAGTGCTTTTTATGACATTACCCATGGTGAGGGATTAGCAATTCTTACACCTGCGTGGATGGAACATATTTTAAAGGAAGATACCTTAAAAAATTTTGTGGACTTTGCAAAAAATGTATGGGGATTAACAGGGGACGACGATTGGGAACTGGCACATGCAGGAATTGCTGCACTAAAAAAATTCTTCTTTGAAACCATGGAAATGCCTGCAAATTTAAGAGCTGTGGGAATTACAGATGAGAAGAACTTTGGAATCATGGCACAGAAGGCGTGCGATGGCTCAAAGGGCTCCTTTGTACCTTTAAGCAAGGAGGATATTGTGGAAATCTTTAGGGCTGCGTTCTAGGGAGATTGCAGAAAGAGGAATTGGATGATTCAACTGTCGCAAAATTTGCGACAGTTCAAAACAGAAAAATTTCTGAATAACTGCACCTTATCACTTAACATTTTTAGAGAAGAGGAGACAAATCATGAAAAAACAAGTATTCAAACGAATCAGTATTCTTTGTGTTGTTCTTGTTATAATGCTTTTTAGTGCATGTGATAAGAACGATAGCACAGGAGATTCATCAAGTGTAGATGAATTAAACAGTGAACAAACGCAATCGACTAATTCGATTGAAGCGGAAGATAATTCCTCAAAGAAAAGTGATATCGATTCTTTGATTGATTCATTAGAAGTATATGGTGATAAAGAACCATATGAAAAACTATATTCAATGAGCACAGATTGTGATAATATACCTAATTTAACTGAAACATGGAATAGGACGAATGTACATAGTTCCCTTTCAGGAGAAATTGTAATTTCAGATGTAGATTCCAGTGGATTCAAATTCACTGCTGATGAGTGTTACTATTCTCATTCGGGATGGATGGAAGGTGAAGCAAAATTTGTAACAGATAAATGTGCTGTGGCAAAATATGAAGATTCTATTGATAATGACGAAGAGTACATTGTATTCATTTTTGAGAATCAACAAATGACAGTTTTGGCAACTGCTTTTTCAGGGAATCTGGGATTTGGAATGAATGTTTCCATGGATGGTGAATATACACAGGATAATCCATTGTATACCAATGCGAATATATTAAATGAAACATTCTCAGAAAAAGAAATTAGCGCTTTAAAGGCTAGTATTCCTGAAGATTATTATAATGATTTCTTTCTGTTTTCAACAACGTCTGGTGTTGTCAATGATACGAAATCTAATAATGGTGATCGAACTATAGAAGCATTTGTCCCTACAATGGGCGGTTATGGATACGTTCTTACCATAACCAATGAAAAAGACTATACAATTACATTCGAGAATGAGACATCATTTCATTTTTCGTTGTAAATTTTGAAATTGTAAAAGTGGTTAAATTGTGGTTAGGAATAGCATACCAGGGCATATTAGTTATCATATATAAAAGCATATGATGATTTGTCTACTATAAAATTTAAATTCATTTATATAACTAGAAGAGTGGTTGCATGAATAAACTTGAATATATAAAAGATCTTTCTACAGGAATTGAGACTATTAGTTATGAGAAAGTAAATATTGCTTACCCAGAACATACACATATAGGTCATTTGGTATTCGGTATTGTAACGGATGGAACAGTTGGGGTGAAAATTAACCAAGAGGAATTTATTTGCAATGAGGGAGAAATATTTTCTGTGGCTCTTAATATGCCACATTCAATTTACCCGATAACAGATACGTATTCTATGATAAGCATATGTTTTCCACAAGAAGATAATATAGATAGAGAACTTGATATCATTAGGAGAGAAATAATTGGAAATCCAGAATTAGAACTTAGCGTTGCTGATATGTCTGAAAAAGTACATATCAGTTCATATCATATGATTAGAAAATTTGCTAGCGAAAATGGATTAACACCACACAAGTTTCAACTTCAATGCCGTATTAGGAAGGCACAGGAATTATTAGAAAGTGGAGTGAAGGTTGTCGATGTTGCTGCAGCTGTTGGCTTTTGCGACCAAAGTCATTTGTGCAGAGTATTTAAGAAACAGGTGGGAATTTCACCAGAAGAATATGCAAGGTCCGCAATTTTATCCAAGCCTAACGATTAAGAAAATAGTAGAATTGTTTCATAAACAAAGAAAGAGAGGACAATTCTATGAACAAAGATGTATTTGAAGCATTTAACATTGGTAACTTGTCAATTCCAGGGAAGATAATTAAGTTTGATCAGATTGCTTGGTCTAAACATCCGACTTTTGAGGGTGTGGAATTGAAGCATATTATTACAGGGAAAGAAACTAAAGGTCAGTTCAGTTATCATTTGGTCAGAATTGCACCAGGTAAGGCTATTAAAAATCATATTCACGAAACCCAGCTTGAAACCCATGAGGTGATTGCTGGCACGGGAGTATGTATAAATGATGGAGCAAAGTTGAATTATGAAGTAGGTGTAATATCTATTATTCCAGCAAAGGTACCACATGAGGTTGTAGCAGGAGATGATGGGCTTTATCTGTTCGCTAAGTTTATGCCTGCGCTATGCTAAAACTGTAAAATTGGTGGTTTGATAACAGAATATAGCAGAAATGTTGGAGGCACTTAGGCTTATGGCTTGGGTGCTTTTTTAGTGGTAAAAAAACGGTTTGAGTGATATAATATAACTTAGTGATTTTGTAACCATTTTTGAGAGGTAAAGCATTGTAAAATCAAGAATTCATCCCGTATTCATATAGAAGTTTTATTGGTATTCGGGTGAGTTCTAGATGCTTTTTGATTGGAGGGAATGTATGGGATGCATATGTCCAAAATGTAAATCGAATAACGTTATTCCCATCATGTATGGATATCCTGCTCTTGAAGCTATGGAAGAGGCGGAAAAAGGTAATCTCAAACTTGGTGGTTGCATGATATACGATATTGACGGTGGTGGAATGGCTGACCGTTATTGTAAGGACTGTGAGAACGAGTGGTGCGTTGATGATTTCCTTGTTGAGGATATTGCCAAGGTAAGATTTCGTTATTGGTCGAATTGGGGATGTTATAACCCAGAATCAATAAAAGAAGACCAATGGGCATTTGAGGTGTTCCCGGACGGAACAATTAAGTATTTTGCTTATCCCAGAGCAAGCAGACGAGTTCTTGATAAGGAAATAGTGCATATAGAGAAGGATAGAGTTATCGATTTTTATCAGAATGTAATATGGCTATATCGTCCTTGGACAGAGATTATTAAATGTGAGGTGTGCGATGGCTGTAGTTATGAACTGACCATTACATACAAAGATAATAGAAAAAAGAAAATTCATGGAGATTTAGGCGGAGGAACTGTCGATAAAACTGTCACAGATTTTCTTTGCACTATCCCAAAAATGAAAATAAGACTAGAGGGGGAAGATGATGATTAACCTTGGTACATTAGAAGAAATAAAAGATTTGAGAAGTGTGTGGCCACATGAGGCTCATGACTTTACTCCTTGGTTGGCAAAAAACATATCTATTCTTGGTGACGAAGTAGGTATTGATATTACTATAGAAGAAACAGAATCGTCAGTTGGTGATTTTAATGTGGATATATTTGCGACAGATGCAGACACAGGTAAGAAGATTATTATTGAGAATCAGCTTGAAGAAACTGACCATGACCATTTGGGTAAGTTAATTACTTACGCATCTGGGAAGTCTGCTGATTTGGTTATTTGGCTTGTAAGGAAAGCAAGACCAGAACACCGTGCTGCAATTGAGTGGCTTAATAATCATACAGATGAAGGTGTAGGCTTTATTCTTTGTGAGATAAAGGTGTTTAGAATTGGAAATTCTGAACCAGCACCAAAGTTTGAAATCAAAGAACAGCCGAACAATTGGGTTAAGGAAATGAAAAAGCCTTCTGGATCCGTTGAGAGAACTGTTCTTCCGAAGATAAAAGATATGCTTGAGTGGGGAGTTGTTAAAGCCGGAGACATTTTAGTTGCGAAAGGTTCTGACGAGGAGGCTACCCTTCTTCAAAATGGTCATGTTTCCATCAATGATGAGGAAATGTCTATGCAGGACTGGCTAAGAAGAGTGACAGGATGGAAGTCTGTAGAAACATATAAATTTGCTATTCACAAAGAAACAGGCAAGGCATTATCTCAAATTCGTAAAGAGTATATGGATGAGAACATGGAGCTGTATTAACCTTCTTAAGAATTCAGCTATATCGGATATGGACGAAAAACAGAAGATAGAGTTTGAAAAACAATTAAAAGAATTAACGTCAGAAGATTTAATGACAGAAATAAATCTTTTGCTTAAAGACAAAAATAAAGGAATATTGGATTCGGCTTCCTGTGCGATATTATCTGCGTTTCGTGATGGCGAATTTATTATCGAAGGAAAAAGAGTACCTATTGAAAGGTGTTTTAATAATGGGAAATAAATATATTGAAATAGACGAAAGTAAGTGGTCAAGAGCAATGCATTGTGCAGTTTTTAGAAATAGTGTGGAACCAGCTTTTTGTGTTACTTTTGAAGCAGATGTTACTGGCTTAAAGCAATATGCGAAAGATAATAATCTTTCATTTACGTTGGCAATGGTATATGCTGTTTGCAAATGTGCAAATCAAATTGAGGCTTTTAGATATCGATTTGTAGATGGAAAAATTGTCTTATTTGAAAATATAGATACGGCCTTTACATATTTGAATAAAGAAACAAATCTGTTCAAAGTGGTTAATGTGCCTATGATGGGTGACATTAAAGAGTATTGTATCAAAGCAAAGAAAATCGCAGATGAACAGGAAGCATATTTCACTGGTCCACTTGGAAATGATGTTTTTCAATGCTCTCCAATGCCATGGGTAACATATACTCATATTTCTCATACTAATTCAGGAAAGAAAGATAATGCGACACCACTTTTCGATTGGGGTAAGTATTACGAAAAAGATGGAAGAATATTAATGCCAGTTTCTGTTCAGGCACATCATTCATTTGTTGATGGAATTCATATTGGTGAGTTTGTGGATGCATTGAAAAAATATCTTGGAAGTATTTATTGAGATATTGAGAAGAGGGCGTGTATCTGCAACCCTTTGTTAGATAGTGAACACCCTCTAGGTAAAATGAACACCCCTAGGACAATCAGGGTGTTCAAATGCACCACCTAAATAACAGTAGTAATTACTCGATGTTTATATTACGATTTTACTACTATACACGGCTGTGAAATGGAGTGTTCGATGAACTTGAAAGAGGGAGTCGGGGGCTCCGTTTTTGTATAAAAAGATAGCAACCAAAAATGATTGCAAACCCAAAATGCAATCAAAAACGGTTGCAAACCCAAAATGCAATCAAAAACGGTTGCATAAATAAGGCAATAAATATATTATATACTGTATAGGAGGTATGTTTATGAACAAATATGTTTCTCTGATAATAGATATAGAAAAGTCAAAATCATATGATATTAGAGATCGAAATGAGATGCAGCATTACATAGATAAATGCATCAAGAATCTAAATTTTTTATATGGTGAAGAATTACAATGTGAGGTTACGTTTAGTGCTGGTGATGAACTACAGGGATTATTTAATGATGTGGTCTCTGCGTTATCGTATTTTAGAATACTAGAAATGCTTGTGAAACCTGTAAAGATAAGAGCGGGGATTGGAATCGGAGATTGGACTGTAAAAATTGATAGAGGATTATCTACGCAACAAGATGGACCAGCATATCATAAAGCTAGAAAAGCAATTGAAGACGCTCATAGTATGCAATTACAGAATATACGAATTTGTTCCGATTATGATGATACATTAGCAAATCATTTAGTAAATGCTTCTTTGCTATTAAAAAGACAGCAAATATATATGCAGAATATTGTTCAAGTTTTGATTGAGTTGTTGTTTCCATTTGTACCAAAGCATATTGATTTAGACAAATATGATACTGTAAAAGAGTTAATAGCAATTAAGTTTCAGTATAGAATAGGGGCAAAAAATGGTGGGATGTACTCAAGGCGAAATGTTGCCATGAAGCAGGAAAGTTTGGATTTGGATAGAATACCAAAGGCAATACCAATATATGTGGATGAAAAAATATGCAATGTAGAATCTACAATAATTAAGAAGAATACGGCATCAATCATTTCAGAAATATTACAATGTTCAAGGCAAAATGTGGACACAATTATGCGACGAGGAAATTCCAATAAAATAAGGGAACTAGATTTTGTAGCATTACAATACGTGAGAGAAAATTATGGAGAAAGCAGATGGAGTTAATTATACTAGGACATGTAATTGGGGACTTTTATGTTCAGACAGATAAAATAGCAGAAAGAAAGAAGAATTCAATTAAATATATGTTAATACATTGTTTGCTTTATACAATTGTGATTGGTATAGGAGCATATATACTATGCAGAGATGTTATAAAAACAGTAATAGTATCGCTTTTAATTTTTTTCAGTCATCTAGTTATAGATTTACTAAAACGAAAAATGGACAAAAAAGCTAAGAACTGTGAATATATTATTTTTTTGGGTGACCAATTACTACATATTGCAAGTTTGTTCTTGATTTTTTGTGTTATAAAGCAACCGATTTATTTTAAATGTGATTGGATGGTAAATGATTTAAATGTGAATAAGTGTATTGCAATAGCAATTGCAATTCTAATATGTTGGAAACCAGCTGCAATTTTCGTGTCATTGATATTCAAAATTATACCTGAAACAATAGAACAAGCCAATGAAACTAATAAAGTAAGTGAAAAAATAGAAAAAGAAGGCGCTAAGATAGGTTCTTGGATTGGTATATTGGAACGAGAAATTATATTAATTCTTGGATTAATGGGGCAATTTGGGGCGATAGGATTTGTGTTAACCGCAAAAAGCTTAGCAAGATTCAAGCAATTAGAGAATAAATCATTTGCTGAAAAGTATTTGGTAGGCACGCTGTTAAGCGCATTTATATCAATTGTGTGTATTGCCTTATATAAAATAAACTGTTGAGGCTAGACAATAAATATATTTTGAAATTGGATTAGTCTAGAAAATGAACTCTGGTTATTGGATGCGTCTAGTGAATCAGAGTTTTGTTTAGTAGTGGTATTTAGAAACAGAATATTTGGAGTGCATTTAATCTGCATAAACTGTCTTGAAAAGAACGAAAAACAAGATGTTATCAGTTTCGGGAAAGAAGAAAGTAAAATCCTTTCAGAGAATAATTTTTCACGCCAGTAGGCAAGATAACAACGAAGGATGTAGCGATAATTACTTTCATCGATGAATGGATTAGAATTCATAATATTGGCTTGAGAAGTAGCACTTTCGAAGTTGGAAATAATCGCGATGTGATTAGAAGTTGAAATCTGAGAATAAGGAACCATAGAGGATAACAGAATGGCGTGGGTATGACCACAGACATTACAGATGACACGACAGATGCGAAAGCAAAGTTTGCCTGTAGGAGTTTTGATAAAGCGATTGTAATAACCGTGAATAGACAAACAACTAGAGTGACCACAAGGGCAGGTTAGTCGATGGAACTGAAATTGATTTAAAATTTTATTATAAAAATTTGGTGTAAGGGGATTGCTTTCTTCTACAAATAAGGTTATCATAGTCTTGTTAAGACATAGGCGTACCTATGTTGGTGGGAGAGGCAGGAAACCAAACTTTGGTCGGAGAGGTTCCTGCTTCTTTATTTATAAGTTACTAGAATATAATAACAGAAGGTACAGGATAAAACAATCTGACGAAAAATGCATCAGAATAATTTATACTGTACCTTCTTTTAATTTGCCTGAAAATGAAGAATAGTGGAGTTAATAAAGTAACTAATAACAATTACTACATAACAACCTCAGGCAACACTGTCAAGATAACCACGATGATGTGTATAACTTGATAGTGCTGTCGAGGCTAATTTTTTGCTGGTATTATTCCAATAAACGATGCAGGATTATTCTTTGATGATAAGGATTTGTTAAAAGAAATTGCAACAGGACTGATTAAAGGAAATGAAATCCTTCAAGGACCACCAGGAACTGGAAAAACTACATTAGCAGGTGATTTAAAAGATTCTCTTAAGCAAAAGTGTGCTGAACTTCAAATTAATCATTTTCCGCATATATGGAGTGATATTAATAGTGATGCTTTACAAACACTTGCAATGGCAGAATGTTTATTTGCTGGTTTAGCTCCTTGTCAAAGTGCGGATTATGCACCTGTTTGTTTGGAGTATTGCAGAACCTTAGAAATCCAATTAAATAGTACAATTTTTACACATTTTAAGAATTCTGTTAATATTTCTAATCTTACAAATCGTAACTGGAATTATGAAAAATTAACAAATAACAGAGAATTAACGTTAGGTGAATGTATATTTATGCTTGAAAAGTGTACTGCTCCACACCATGCAACAACAGAGCTGTATAATTTTATTAAATCTAATGTAAAGAATTATCATAATTTATTTGCATTGTGTACAGATTCTCTTAAACAAATCAATGTCTCTGTGAGAAGAAAGGCTGCACATACAACACTTATGAGTTATGATGAATTACTTGAAGCACGTCAAAAAGTTCTTGGAATAGGTAACGTAAATGTAATGTACACTCTTTTAGATAAAAGATAGGAGGTAACATTTAAGAATGCCATGAAATGTATTGAGAACTATATGAGATTCCAGAATTGATAATGAGAGAAGGGGGAAGTCATGGGGGATATTTATATTATGACAAATCTAGCATTACGTGATATGGTAAAGGTAGGGGATGCTATTGAGGTTAAAATGATAAAGTTGATAAAACTTTATAAATAGCGGGTTCGATGGCATTTATTTACTACTCACTTTATAGGATAATTTACGAAGAGTTGTAAAGAATCTTGTAAAACACAAAAATATAGTAGAGTCAAAGAAACCGAGGAAATAAAAGGATTTGAAGATTTTTGAAGGAGTATGAAGATAATGATTAAAGTACTTTTCATCTGCCACGGCACTCCAGTTTTACTATAATGCAGGGCTTTG
>JAFPBJ010000121.1 GCA_017390525.1 Lachnospiraceae bacterium
ACTATGATAAGGTGTTAAAGGATATAAAAAGGGTAAAGAAGGCCTGTAGCAAAAATGCGATTTTAAAGGTAATTTTAGAAACAGGAATGCTGGAAGAAAAGGAAATTGTAAGAGCCTGTCAGCTGGCAGTGGCAGCCAAGGTGGACTTTGTTAAGACATCCACCGGATTTTATGAGAAAAAAGCCACCCTAGAAGCTGTTAGAATTATGAAAGATACAGTAAAGGACAAGGCAAAGGTAAAGGCTGCCGGCGGAATCCGGGATTTAAAAACAGCAGAGGCAATGATAGAGGCTGGGGCGGATCGTCTGGGAACGAGTGCGACAATCCATATCATTCAGGAATTTAACGATGAGTCAAATTTGGATAGTGGTAGCGAAAAATAAACCTAGAGTATTTGGAAAAACTTTTTTCCATCATCAGAATAGGAATCAATGAAAAATTTCCGTGATTCCATTGACAGAATATAGAATAAATAAAAATACCAAAAAATTCTTGACATCTAATTTTATCATGTTTATAATATAACAGTGTGCGAAAAAAGCCACAAGTTACTATTTCATAAAAATCGCAGGAGGTGAAAAACATGCCAACTTTTAACCAATTAGTAAGAAAAGGAAGACAAACTGTAGAAAAGAAGTCTACTGCACCAGCTCTTCAAAAAGGATTTAACTCTTTAAAGAAGAAAGCAACTGATACCAGCGCTCCTCAAAAGAGAGGTGTTTGTACAGCAGTTAAGACAGCAACTCCTAAGAAGCCTAACTCAGCTCTTAGAAAGATTGCCAGAGTTCGTCTATCAAACGGAATCGAAGTAACAAGCTATATCCCAGGTGAAGGACACAACCTTCAAGAGCATAGCGTTGTTCTTATCCGTGGTGGTAGAGTAAAGGACCTTCCAGGTACCAGATACCATGTTATCAGAGGTACATTAGATACTGCTGGTGTTGCTAAGAGACGTCAGGCAAGATCTAAGTATGGTGCTAAGAGACCTAAGGATGCAAAATAATCATTAGGACTTAGAAGGTCTATACCACTTTTCATTTGTGCGTAAAAGAGCATGTTTTTTATCCTGTTTAAGGAAAATACAAAGCCCTAACCGCACGAACACAATCCCATTAGGGATGTGAGTACCGAAGAATTAATCAAATATTAAGGAGGGAAGAACCGTGCCACGTAAAGGACATATAGCAAAAAGAGACGTTTTAGCAGATCCAATTTACAAGAGTAAGGTCGTAACGAAGCTTATCAATAACATTATGTTAGATGGTAAGAAAGGTGTTGCACAAAAAATCGTTTACGGTGCATTCGAAAGAGTAGCCGAGGAAACTGGGAAGGATGCATTAGAAGTATTCGAAGAAGCAATGAATAACATCATGCCTGTATTAGAAGTTAAGGCAAGACGTATTGGTGGTGCAACATATCAGGTACCAATCGACGTAAGACCAGACAGAAGACAAGCTTTAGCATTACGTTGGATTACCACGTATTCTCGTCAAAGAGGCGAAAAGACTATGGAAGAAAGATTAGCAAAAGAAATCTTAGATGCTTCTAACAACACTGGTGCATCTGTAAAGAAGAAAGAAGATATGCACAAGATGGCAGAAGCAAACAAGGCATTTGCTCACTACAGATTCTAATCTGTTTTGGCAGATATCGTTTGCAGCTTAAATTAATATAAGGAGGAAATAACCTTGGCTGGAAGACAATATCCATTAGAGAGAACCAGAAACATCGGTATTATGGCGCACATTGATGCCGGTAAGACCACGACCAGTGAGCGTATCCTGTATTACACCGGAAAGACTCACAAGATCGGTGAGACTCACGATGGCAGCGCGACCATGGACTGGATGGAGCAGGAGAAGGAGAGAGGTA
>JAFPBJ010000122.1 GCA_017390525.1 Lachnospiraceae bacterium
GTGAAGATATCGACAAAGGGACAATATGCACTTCGTATGATGTTAGATTTAGCGTGTAATAATACAGGTGAGTACATTGCCTTAAAAAGTATTGCGGCAAGACAGGAATTGCCTGAAAAATATTTAGAGCAAATTACTACTGTTTTGTCAAAGGCGGGATATTTAAGTAGTGTGCGTGGTTCGAAAGGCGGATACCGTTTGGCAAATCCACCTGCTGCCTATACAGTTGGGATGATTTTAAGAACCATTGAAGGAGATCTATCCCCTATATCAGGCATGGAGGAAGTGGACCGCAACTCCCTAGCTGGCAATGAGGCAGTGGTATTTGGTGTATGGGAAGAGCTAGACAAGGCTATTAATAAGGTAGTAGATGGAATTACCTTAGAGGATTTGGTAGAAAAATATCAATATGATTTAGGAAATGATTATGTTATCTAAGGAAAACATTGAGTGTCCAATCAAAACGTGGTATCATAGGTAACAGAGTAAAACAATGAAAGGATGATTAAGATATGTCACATAACATTACAGACAGCATTACTTATATTGGTGTAGATGACCATGATATTGACTTATTCGAGAGCCAATATATTGTGCCAGAAGGAATTTCTTATAATTCCTACATTATTTTTGATGAAAAAATCGCTATTATGGATACAGTGGACAAGCGTGCTACAGAGGAATGGGTAGCTAATTTAACAGAAGCTTTAGGGGATAAGAAGCCTACATACCTAGTAGTTTCCCATTTAGAGCCTGACCACGCAGCAAATATTCAGCTTTTGGTAGAAAAGTATCCAGACATTCAGCTTGTTGGAAATGCAAAGACCTTCCAAATGCTACCACAATTTTTCGACTTCTCCTTTGAGCCAAAGACAGTCGTTGTAAAAGAAGGAGACGAAATCAGCCTAGGTAAGCATACACTACAATTTTTCATGGCACCAATGGTACATTGGCCAGAGGTAATGGTAACCTATGAAAAAAGCGAAAAAGTGCTATTTTCAGCAGACGGCTTTGGTAAATTTGGTACCTTAGATACAGAGGCTGAATGGGCATGCGAAGCAAGAAGATACTATTTTAACATTGTTGGAAAATATGGTGCACCAGTGCAAGCACTTCTTAAAAAAGCAGCAACCTTAGAAATTAACACAATTTGCCCACTTCATGGACCGATTTTAACAGAAAATATTGGATACTACATTGATATGTATAACACCTGGAGTAGCTATCAGCCAGAGAAGGAAGGAATTGTAATTGCCTACGCTTCCATTCATGGAAACACTGCACAAGCTGCTAATGAGCTTGCAGCAATCCTAGAGAAAAAAGGTGCGAAAAAGGTGGAAGTAATCGACCTTTCTAGAGAAGATATTGCAGAGGCAATTGAAAGCGCCTTTGAATATGATAAATTAGTTTTGGCAGCAGCTACCTATGATGGCGGAATCTTCCCACCAATGGAAGAATTTTTAAATCACCTAAAGAGCAAAGCTTACCAAAACCGCAAGGTAGCTTTAATTGAAAATGGCTCTTGGGGTCCACTAGCAGCAAAACTAATGAGACAATCCCTAGAAGCTATGAAGAATATTACAATTTGCGATAAAGTAGTAACAATTAAATCTACTGTAAAAGCGGAAACTAGGGAAGCGCTAGAGGAACTAGCAGAGGAAATTTTAAAATAAGCATAAAAAAGTGTCGCCCTGCAGCGACACTTCTAAGAGAATTTGTTTCACAAATTCTCCTTAGTTTTCCACTACATACGAGCACTTTCCTATTGATTAAAAGAGTAACTGTTCTCAGATTAAGAGCAGTTACTTTTTTGTTTTAGTGCTCCTTTATTTTTGTGTCTACCTCAGGGCGAAAATGGTACAAATCCATATAAGAATTGAGCTGCATATCAGTAATTGGCGCACTTGGAATTAGTCCTGTGCAATCTGTGGCTGAGCAGGAATTACAAAACTCCTCCTCGTACTCGTCAATCGCCCGAAAGTTTGGCTTGTCTGCATCTTTATTTTCCTTCATAAACGTATCCTCCATTATATTTTGGTTTGCTTCATTTTTAGTATGGGAATCCCATACTTTTTTATACAAAAAAATGAAAGAACTACATAGAATAAAAGTGACAAAAATAAAAGGAATCAAACCATGATTCACA
>JAFPBJ010000123.1 GCA_017390525.1 Lachnospiraceae bacterium
AAAAGCTGACACTGTTACAGCAGCTTCTAGTGGTACGGTAGTAAATGATGATTGGAATGAATTTAATTCTAATTATGAAACAGGTGCGCCAATGGATACAAATACAAGTCCTCAGCCTGAGCCTATTATTGGAGCAGCAGACCAACCGACGGTGCTAGAGCCAGTGGTAGAAGAAAAGGAAGAGAATAAGGAAAGCAGTGGACTTTCGCTAAAATTAAAATAAGTGGTTAAGACACAGGATACATAGATTTCATAATGAGGAAGGAAAATTATAATGAGTTTATTTAGAAAAAAACGTCATCCTTTTATGGAAATGGTGGCATTTTTTATGATGAGTGTGGCATTGTTTATGATGGGTTCAGCAGATGCTAGTAGTAAGCTGAAAAAGCCTGTAGATATTAACACATTAAGTAAAAGTGATATTAAAAAAGGAATTGTAGTAGATGGAGCAGTGCAAGCTAATTTAGGAACATATGAGATTACTCGTCATACACGTCGTGGAGTGGAGATAGGAGAACCGGATTATAGCTATGTGATTCTTCTTTCGGATGGTACCCTTATGGGTGTGAAAAACGGATTAGATAGCATGAATAGTATCTTTGAACAACAGGAAAGGGAAACGCTAAGCTATATGCTAGGTGAAAGGAAAGAACCGCCTACGCCTGTTGATGTTCATGGTGTAGTGCAGGAAATGAGTTCTTACAAAAAGAATTTGTTTATTGCACAATTAAAAGAATTAGGTTTGGAAGATGAAGATATTACCTTAAATTCAGCGTTTTATTATATAGAAAATAAAAATAATGGCTATTGGTGGTGTGAGTTAATTGGAGCAGTAGCATGTTTTGCCATGGGAATATTTTATGTGTATAAGTTATATTTAGCAAAAAAACCAGAGGCTACCATATCTGCATATGACGATTGGGAAGAATACAGTCAGTCCTATGGAAGAGTCGCTGTAAATGATGATCAGTGGGAGGATTTTGAAGAGGTAAGTGCACCAACCCCACCAGCTGTCAGTCCTAGTATTACCCCAAAAGAAAGTACACCAGAGCCAAAGAAAAGTAGCACAGGTTTATCCTTAAAGAACTATGATGACTAAAGGAATAACAGCAAAAGGTAAGGAGGCAACGTAATGTATATACCTTATGGAAAGCAAACCATTGAACAGGATGATATTGATGCAGTAGTAGAGGTACTACAATCGGATTATCTCACTACAGGACCTAAGCCCTTAGAATTTGAACAGGTGGTGGCAGAATATGTAGGAGCAAAGTATGCGGTAGCGGTAGCGAATGGAACTGCGGCACTTCATCTTGCTTGTATGGCAGCAGGAATCAAAGAAGGAGACGAAGTCATTACTACGCCGATTACCTTTGCAGCTTCTGCAAATTGTGTATTATATTGTGGGGCAACACCAGTGTTTGCTGACATTTGTAAGGACACCTATAATATTGATGTGGAGTCTATTAAGGCAAAAATTACGCCTCGCACAAAGGCAATTATCCCTGTGCATTTTACAGGACAGCCTTGTGATATGGAGCCAATTTTAGCACTTGCCAAGGAACATAAGCTTATGGTAATAGAAGATGGAGCCCATAGCTTGGGAGCAAGCTATCAAGGAAAAAGGATAGGAAGCATAGGGGATATGACCACCTTTAGCTTTCATCCTGTAAAGCATATTACTACATGCGAAGGTGGAATGATTACTACCAATAATAAGGCTTTATATGAGAAGCTTTTGCTGCTTAGAAGTCATGGCATTACAAGAGAGCCTAGTAAGCTAATGAAACAGGAAGGTCCTTGGTACTACGAACAGCAGGATTTAGGATATAATTATCGTATATCAGATGTGCAATGCGCTCTTGGAATTAGCCAATTAAAGAAGCTACATACCTTTGTGGCAAAAAGACGAGCTATTGCAAAGCGCTATGATGAAGCCTTTGCAAGTGTAGATAATATTGTGACTCCGAAGCAATTACCAGCAGGAGAAAGTAGCTATCATTTGTATGTGATTCAAGTGAAAAATCACGATAGAAGAAAGGTGTTTGAAGCTTTAAGAGAAAAAGGAATTGGTGTAAATGTACATTATATTCCAGTGTATCAGCATCCATATTATCAACAAAATGGATATGAATCGGTGATTTGTAAAGAGGCGGAGCAATTATATGAGCACATGATAAGCTTGCCGATTTATCCGCTACTTACAGAGGAAGAACAGGAATACGTCATTCAAACAGTAAAAGAACTGGTACAGTAAAATGCGTTAGAATGGTGAGTGAAATGAGTAGAGACAAAACAGTTGGAATACGAGTAGATGTAAATGAAACCATAGCTACAGGTCATGCTATGAGATGCCTTTCTATTGCAAAGCAGATAGAAAAGCTTGGTGAGAAAGTGGTTATGATTGTAGCAGATGAAGCTTCTGCACAGTTTTTAAGTAATTATACTTACCCTATTATTATACTTCATAGCAATTGGCAAAAATTAGAGGAAGAGCTAGTAGTCTTACAGAAGGTGATAGAAGAAGAAAAAATAGGTTTTTTCTTTGTGGATTCTTATTTTGCCACGGATTTTTATCTTGCTACAGTGAAACAGTGGACTAAGGTTGGGTATATTGATGATTTGTTAGAACGTAAGGTGGAGCTTGATTTAATTTTAAATTATGCTCATTATGTCAGCTTAGAAGCTTATTCTTATGTACAAGACAAAAATTCTCTAATGCTAGGAAGTAAATATGCTCCTTTAAGGGAAGAGTTTTCTGATGGCTATAGTAAGTGGCAGGATAAGGTGGAACATATTTTTATCACTACGGGAGGAACTGACCAGCTTGGAGTTAGCTTAGCCTTGTTAAAAGAAATTGAGAGACGAAAGGCATTTTCTTCTATTACCTTTCATGTGATTGTGGGAAAATTAAATCAATATAAAAAGGAAATTAAAGCCCTGACAGACTGCCATTCTAATATGATTTATTATGAAAATACTGATAAAATGGCACAAATAATGAAGCAATGTCAGCTTGCAATTTCCGCGGGAGGCACTACCTTGTTAGAGCTTTGTGCCCTAAGGGTTCCTACTATTTGTTTTGCAATTGCTGATAATCAGTTAATGGGGATTCAAAGCTATGCAAATAGTGAAATTATGGTAAGTCTTGGAGATATTAGAGAGCAATTAGATACTTATGGGGCGAAATGTATCAATCAAGTGGAGGAGCTTGTAAATCACCCTGAGAAAAGAAAAAGGTATTGGAAAAATATGGCGCAAGAGGTAGACGGAACAGGTGCTAGAAAGGTAGCAGAACGAATTGTAATGTTTTTATGAAGAATCCTTAAAAAACTGTGAACTCTATTGAGTTTTTGTAAGGTACGTCATATAATAGCAAAGGAAAAAGAAAGGGGAAGGTTACAATGAACGTATCATTTTTTTTAACACC
>JAFPBJ010000124.1 GCA_017390525.1 Lachnospiraceae bacterium
ATAAATGCCATATAATGACACCTTTTAACCCTTTACTGCTCCTTCTCCTACACCAGCCATAATGTGCTTTTGTAGAATTAAAAATAGGATAACGATTGGTAAAATCGCAACTAAAACAGATGGGAATATAAAGTTCCAGCTGTTACCATAACCAGAGGCTAATTTTGCAAAATATAGCTCAAGGGTAATAGTTCTTTTTTCTTCTTGTGTACCAATTACCAAGAAAGGTAATAAGTAGTCATTCCAAATCCACATTGCATTTAAAATAATAACGGTAACCGTAGTTGGCTTCACCATTGGAAATACCACATTAAAGAATAATTGAAATACATTCGCTCCATCAATTACTGCTGCTTCTTCTAGTGAAGCTGGTACACTTTTAATGAAACCATGATACAAAGATATAGATAAGCTTAATCCAAAGCCTATGTACATTACAATCAGTCCGTTAAAATTCTTAAGTCCAATACTATCCATAAACTTAATCAATGGATACATAACAGATTGGAATGGAATTAGCATCGCCATCGCAAATAAATAAAACATATAATGAGCAATCTTTGTCTTACAACGCACCATCATCCAAGCTGCAAAGGAGGATACTAATACAATAACAGTAACTGCAACCATAGTAATTAACAAGGTATTAGAAAAACCTCTTACTAAATTAATTTCTTTTATCGCCTCTATAATATTAGAGAAGTCTAATCTTTTTGGAAGCGCCATTGGTGTATCAACAATTTCACCCTGTGATTTAAAGGAGTTAATAAGCAAAAATAACAATGGAAAAATCGTAATCGCCGCTAATATAATTGCAACCACCAAGGATACATTTTGGCGAAGCTTTCTTTTCTTTATAGCTCTTTGATTACGGAAGGTCTTTCTCGTTTCTTTATCTAAAGAGTAATAATATGACTGTTTCATTATGCTTCCACCTCCCTTTTCTTAGTAAAGGAAACTTGTAATAATGTAATGATTGCTACAATAACGAAGAAGATAATGGCTTCGGCTTGGGCAATTCCATATCCTAAATCCGCTCTATCACTAATTTCTTGTACAATATTAAGGGCAATCATACGAGTATTAAAGGTACCATTGGTTAATGCCACGTTCTGGTCAAATAGCTTAAATGAGTTTGCTAATGTAAGAAAGAATACGATAGTAATAGATGGCATCAAAAGAGGCATTGTTACAATTTTAAACTTCTGCCATACATTGGCACCATCCATATCTGCCGCTTCATAAAGCTCAGTAGGAATATTGTTAAGACCATTAATATAAATGATCATCATGTATCCTGCCATCTGCCAGGTTGCCATAAAAGCAAGGGCAAATAATGCCTTCCACCTGTCATGTGTCATATTACAGAAAAACTCTATATGTAATATACTATTTTTGCCAAATAAGATTTTTGTAAATACATATTCAAAAATAAATTGCCAAATGAAACCTAAAGCAAGTCCACTAAGTAAATTAGGCATGAAAAAGATTGCTCTTAATGGTCCTTTTCCTGTTCTAATATTAGTTAGCAAAACTGCAAGTAACAAAGAAACAGTATTGATTAAAAGTACTGCTACAAAGGTAAATGCAAAGGTATATACAAGTGCTGAACCAAATTCCTCACTGTTAAAGGCTTTTATATAATTTTTAAATCCAATAAAAGCTTCATACCATTTATCTGTTTTATAGCCATCTACAGTGCCATTACCATTGGCATAAAAATATGTATTACGCCAGTTTGTAAAGGAATAAAGCACACCTGTTAAGAAAGGTATAATTACTACTAGCACGAAGAAAATAAGCGCTGGAGAAGTAAAAAACCAAAACCACTTTTTATAATATTTCTGCATGAGAATCCTCCATTTCTAACCCTATTTTTTAATCCTCAATTGCTTCAATCCATTTTCTAATAGCATAATCCGCAATATCTTCATAATCTTGTTGTGTCCAGTTTTCTTTTGTTAAATAGCTTTCGTAAATCTTTGTTCCCACCATATTAGAGCTCCAGTTATTTGGTGCACCATGATAAGGATCTGTTAATGTATTTCCTCTTCGTACATATTCAATTAACGAGTTTGCCAAAGAAGTTTTACCTGTTACAGTAGCAGCATCTACATTATATGGAACAAATGCCAAGGTTTCTACGATAAATTTCTTTCCTTCTTCAGAGGTATTTAACCATACTAAGAAATCTTGTGCAGCTTTTTTATGAGCTTCATCAGCATCATTATTAATTGCATAATACATAGGAACAAATACAGGAATTGTACTATTCATTCCACCAACTGTATATCCTTTTACACGAATCTCAGACTGTACAAAAGGCATCTTAATTGGTAAAAAGGTTAAACGGTCTGCAACCTCTGGATTTTCTGCTGCAATACTGTTATAAGCCCAAATACCATTTTTCAAAAATACTGCTCTGCTCTTTGCCATGTTCTGAATTGCAGCATCATAGTTATTTGAGCTACTTATCATATCTTCTCCACGTTTTACTGGTCCATTTGCACCAGCCATATATGAGGTTTTAAGATTAAGTGCTTTTGCATAAGTAATAAATGGTCCTCTCAAACGTTTTACATCATCTGGTTTAGCTGCCTTTGCATCTGCAGCTGTTTCAAACACTTCGTTCATAGCAACATTAATCATATGATCACTATAAGTCCATTTTCCACTTTGGTCAGCAGCAATGGCAAATACGCCTGTTAGCTTTTTCGTAAGTGCTGTTTTTTTCTTTGCCATTTTATATGTATTTCCATTAATCTTTACAGAAGTTGCTTTACCATCTGAAATATATTCTCCAAGAGCTTTTACAAATTGCTCCCATTCCTTATAATCGCATTCTCTTAAATCTTCTAATAAAGTGTCTACAAACTCTAAATTAAAAATGTCAATTAGCATTTTTTTATCAACAATGTAACCATATCCTTCGATACAATATGGAATTCCGTAATTATCCTTTCCATTTGTTGTAAGACGAAGCTTTTTGTTTACACCATCTGCTAAAGCCTTAAATTCCTCTGTTAATCCTTCTGCTGTAGCAAAATCCATTGCCTTTTCACTGTCTGTCCACTCTCTTAATTCACTAACAGATTGAACTGTAAAAATATCTGGCTGTTGTTTTGTATTCATCTCGGAGCGAAGTGTTGCCATATGGTCATTTCCTGAGCCAATAGAAAAAACCTTCACCTTTACTCCAGTTTCTTTTTCATAAGCCTGTGCAATCTTTTCAAATTCCTTTGCACTTTCGCCCTTAGAATTATAAATGTATAAATCTGATGCGCCCCCGCTATTTGATGCACTCTTCTCCTCTTTTTTGCCACAGCCTGAAAAACCAACTGTAATCAGTGATGTGCACAATAAAACTGCCATAATTTTCTTAAGCTTAGTCATAGCGTTTTCCTCCTACATGTTTTATTTAAAAATAAACTACTGTTTCCTTTGGTGGTGCTACCTTTTCAATAGATTTAGCATACAACACAGGTCCATTTCCCTCGTATTCTTTTACAAACTCCTCTTTCATAACTGCTGTAACCTTTACCCAGTCTTTATTATGAAATTCACTGGCATTTTCACTTTTACACATAAAGCCTACAAATGCCATATCATCTTCGCAGCAGGTCATTGCAAATCTTCCTGGAATGAAAGCATCTTTATCTAGCTCCTCAGGTTTTACAACCATTCCCACAAAGGTTACTGTTTTGCCCTCGTAAGCACCAGGATTTTCCATAGCATCCATGTACCAAATTCCAAAGTCTTCGTCTATAATTTCTAATTCATTTTGATTCCTATCGTAAGGTAGCATAGAAGCTTCATCTACAGGAATACTACTTCCATCCATTCTTTCATATACAATTTGTGCTCTTCTATTTAATGCCTTAATTGTACGGCTGTATCCCTTTTCTGGAGCCGATTCTTCACAGCGATTGAAAACAACTAATTGTGCATACTTTACCTGCTCCATAATTACAGAACGCATATTAGCCAAATAAGAATCAAAGGTCTGATAATTAATAGTAGCAATAATCTGTACTAATACCCAATTTTTTGGAATTGGTGTATCAAGAATTTGATCCATAGACCACATTCCATTATATTCCACCACTACTTGAGTAGGCTTATACTTTGCATTAAGGAATTTAAGCAGATCTCCATTAAAATCATCCTCATCCTCTACTACAACCTTTGTTACATTTTTCTCCTTTAGAAACTCATCATCATATTCCTCTACCCCTTCCTCACATACAATAAGTAAGGTTTTAGAGCCCTTTTCAAAAAAATCATGTTGAAAGGTATCGTTAATAAAATTTGTCTTTCCACTTTCTAAAAATCCTGTAAATAGATATACTGGTACTTCCATGACAATGTTCCACCTTTCCTAAATGCTTCTATAAGCCAAATAATTCTTCTAATTTTTCTTCTTGAAGATTTGTACCAATGACACAAAGTCTTCCTGTATAATCTGGTTTACCACTTCTTAA
>JAFPBJ010000125.1 GCA_017390525.1 Lachnospiraceae bacterium
CATGAAAAATGGCTTGTTAAAGTACGCCTTTTTTAAGGATAGCCAGATAAAAGGGGGCTCTTTCGTGAAAATAATCATGAAAACAGTAAAAATGAAGCTGTCGCTTCACGAATTTTCATTCGTTAAAGCGACAGCCCCATTCATTTCTTCTAGTATACTTAAGTCGCTTACCATTGATTAGTACACTGACCTCATAATCTGTGCAGCCAAAAAAGCAAGCCCAATGGATATTACAGTTACTATGACATATACAATAAGACAAGTCATTACTTTGGCTAATGTAGATTTATTTTTGTCAGCAGAAATTGCCATACTTAAAAAGCCACATCCTCCTGCAATGGCTCCTCCAATCGCTCCACCAACAATAAAGAAAAAATTTAAAATATAAAGTGCAACAAAAGCCCATGCCCATGGTGCTGCCTTAGATACTTCGTATTCCGCTCCAGTAACACAATCTCGATTGTTCATGGTAAGAACAGCTTGGGCATTATTTCCACCTATCATATGTAATACTACAGTTTGTGCTCCTAAAGCAATATAGTATTCCACCTCTGAAACATGTGTTTTCTTTTTTAATTTAGATAATAAAATAGGAGCTTCTCCGTTAATTGAAATAGCAGGTTTTTTGCCTCGAATTAATACCAAATGATATGTTATACCATTTATGGTTACATCCCATGTTTGATTCATTTTTCGTTCCTTTCATGTTTTTTTCAACATTTACTGCTTTATAGTCTCCTATTTTCTTTATTTTGTCAATGTTTTTGGGGGAATTTGATATAAAATTTACAAAAAAAGAAGGCTCCCTTTCAAAGAAAGCCTCCAAGCATGACAATTATTATCTTTTGCTGTTTAAAAATTCTTCTAATCCCTCTGGCTCTTTAGGTTGATACCATTGTCCCCTACAACAAAATGGTGTAATAGATGCAACAACAACAGCTAGGGAACAAATTTTTGTAGCAACACTTATCATTGCTTTGGACATTGTCTTTTTCATTATGTAGCCTCCTCTTTTCAAATTTATCTATATTAGTCTGAATATACTCCGATAAAATTATAGCATAGAAGCTGTTTAAAAAACCAAAACATGGGATGAATGGTTAAAATCGTGGGACGAATGGTATACCCTGTAAAACCACTTTTCTTTTCTCTTTTTTTCTGTCATAATTATAGTAAAAAAAGAAGGAGACACTCATTTTGAAGTTATCAAATTATTTAAGCCAAAAAATAGTTGCTATTTTAGAAGCAAATCATGTAATAGCCGAAAAAGAAAAGGACCTATATCTTTATTGTGTAGATTTTTTATTTGACGTGATTATTTTTAATCTTACCATTCTTTTAGTTGGAATTTTATGTAAGAAAGCCGCGATTGCACTTCTTATTTTAATTACATTATCCCCTACAAAAATGTTAGCAGGCGGCGCCCATGCACCAAATCAGCTGCTTTGTAGTATCATTTCCTATTCTATCTCCTTCCTAATTCTTTTTTTCGCTGAGCCCCTTAGCCTGTTTTCTTCTTATTTATGGGTTATTTTATTTCTAGTATCACTAGTGGCTATCCTTCTTATGTGCCCTGTGGACACACCAAATAAACGATTTTTAAAATCGCAAAAAAGGAAGCTAAAAATCATATGCTCCATTTATTTATTTTGCCTTAGTATTTTATTTTTCATTTTGTTTTTATTGCATTGTAAATCCTTGTATACTACAATGTGTTTATGTGTAATTGTAATTGCGATTAATCAAGGAATCGGCATTTTTTTGAATCAAAGGAGGACACCAAATGAAGCTTAATATTGCCATATGTGATGACGATAATACAATGACTTCTTTTCTTTCTTCTACTATTTTACAATATCAGGTAGCAAATAATACGGACTTTCAGGTAGATATATTTCAAAACGGAAAAGACTTATTAGAACGGTTTCAAAAGCCAGGGGATTATCATGTAGTTTTGTTAGATATAGAAATGCCTGTGCTAAATGGCATTCAAGTAGCGGATGTTATAAAAAATATGCGTGACCGAAATGTACTCATTATATTTATTAGCAACTATCCAAAGTATATGCAGGATAGCTTTTCTGTACATCCTTACCATTTCTTGCAAAAGCCTATTACTTCCCAGCGTGTTTATCAATTACTGGATGAAATTGTAAAGCATATGCTAGAATGTCACACGTTATATACCTTGATTAATACAGAGGATGTAGCTGAAACTGTTAATATAAAGGATATTTTATACATAGAAACCTTAGATGCAAAGAAAAAATCTCTTTGTTTTCACTTTTTTAACCGAACAATTATTACAAAGGGAATCTTATCCTACTGGGAGCAAGAGCTTTCAAACTATCATTTTTATCCTTGTCACCGAGGATTATTAGTGAATTTATTTCATATTCATTATTTTGAACCTCACAACATCATCTTAGACAATGGCGAAAAGGTTCCTATGAGCCGAGCCTTAGAAAAAAAGCTTAGAGAGCTTTATCTTAACCATGTCATTGTTTTAAAAAGCTAGAAAAGGAACGTTTGCCCTATGACACAATTACTTACTGTAGTTTCATACTTATTTGATTTGTTTATTGTTTTTATTTTTATGAAAGGAATTTTGGAGAAAAAGAAGGAACAGATACCATACCCTCTATTTTTGGGTGGTTTTTGTTGCATGGAGCTGTTGTTATTTCTAAATGAGACCCTTTGTCAAAATTTACCTACCAATCTTTTTACCTTGGTTACTTGCATCGTTAGTTTTACAACTACTTTTTTACTATGTTATTTTTACGATTGCTCTTTTAAGCACAAACTTTTTGTATCCTTATCCTTTCAGGTTTTTGCCTTATTAGGAGAATATGCTTTTTCCATGCTAGTAGGCATAGCAAGTCCAAATATTTTTACTTTACCCTTTCCTTTGCTTAAATCTATTATGAACCTAGGCGCTAAATTAATGTTACTTCTTTTGGTCTTACTGTGTATTACCTTTTGGAAACGAAAGCTACGTTCTCTTCATATGCAATATAATCTGCTGCTTTTTGTCTCGCCTTTCATTACTTTAGCCATGTTAATTTTTATTCCTTACAAAAATATGCCAGATTATGATTTCATTCCATTTTTTGCCATTTTTACTTGCTTTTTTATACTGAATATTGTAAATTATCTGCTTCTTGAAGGTGTATTTCAAGTTACAGAGCTAAAATCTAAAAACGAACAAATGGAACAGCAAATTATGTTTCAGAAGGAAAAATATTTACAGTTAGGTGCTGCCTACCGAAATACTAGAAGAATTGTTCATGACACAAAAAAGCATTATTTTTCTATTCAAAGCTTTATCAAAGAAAAGGAATATGACAAATTATCAGGATATTTAGTAACAGCTATGGAAGATTTAGAAACAACCTATGCCAGATTTAATACAGGTAATCTAGTAATTGACTCCTTTCTTAGCAACTATATGACTGTAGCAGAAAGTGAAAAAATTGATTTTCATGCTGATGTAAATGTGGATGCAAACCGTATTCCTATTGACGATTATGAGCTATGCGTAATTCTTGGAAATTTACTTGATAATTGTATGCAGGCTTGTAGAAAAATAAGTGGGCCAAGCTTTATGAACATCCAGCTTTATATGGATGATTTTGACAAATTTATTATTCATACCACTAATTCTAATCCAAAGACAGA
>JAFPBJ010000126.1 GCA_017390525.1 Lachnospiraceae bacterium
AGATTAACAATGATGTTTTACAAGGAAAGCTTCGTAGTGAAATCTGCAAGCTGCCATATATAGCAAGAGAGGATTACTTTGTGGGGAATCCCTTTCAGGTGGATGAATAATGAAAAATTACATTAGTGTGTGTAAAAGGGCGAAAAAACAAAATTGACAAAAGGAATACCATAAATTATAATTGTAATGTATATTGTGCGAATAAAGCAAAATGGGAGGTCTAGGATGAATAAAATAATGAAAAGATTAAGCGTTTTTTTAGTGATTGTTCTTTGCTTGACAGCATTTCCTTATCGTGCAACAGCTGCTACAGATGGGATTGTTGCAGGAGATATAAAATGGGGAGAAAACCACAGTGGAACTATAGCTGGTACTCCAGTAATCTATAATTTTTCACTGAAACAGTCAGGAAAGGTAGCTGTTACATTTACATTTAGTGATAGTAATGTAAACAATTATCGTTTTGTAATCAGAGATAAAGCTGGTAATAATTTGGTATATGAGCACGTTGGAAATGGAACATATACAGTATCAGCAGATTTGTTGGCAGGGGATTATGAGATTGCCATGTGGCAGTATGTATATTGGAATGTAGATCTAAACTATTCCTTTGTTCCATTCTTCCAAGCATCAGGCGAGACGGTAAATGAGTTTAATACGAACAAAAACAATGAAGTAACCTGCGCTTCTTCCTACGCATTGAAACAAAACAGAAAAGGTCAATTTGCTATTAATGATGATACAGACATCTACAAGGTAGTGCTTAAGAAGAATGGAATTTTAAGATTTACAGTGAATAGTCAAGTTAGAAATATGAACATTGTTGTACAGAGTTCACTGGATGATGTTTCATATAGAGAATATGGTGTTCAAATGGGAAAACATGTATATTCCTACTTTTGTCCTAAGGGAACCTACTATATAACCTTGAGCAGTAATCAAGCGGGCACCTATTCATTTAATGCATCGTTGACAGATATTCCAGCAGTTTCTTTGAAAAAGGCTACCAATGTAAAGACAAAGAGTATGTTAGTGAAATGGAATCGTAATTCATCAGTAATGGGATATCAAGTTCAGTATTCTACAAATAGCAAGTTTGCGAAGGATAATAGAGCTTGTTTTGTTTCAAATGCAAAAATGGATGGTACGACACTTTATTCACTTAAGGCTAAGAAGAAATATTACGTTCGTGTAAGAACCTATATAACAGACAAAAATGGAAAGAAATACTACTCTAAGTGGAGTAACGTAAAGAATGTTGTAATAAAAAAATAATAAACATAAAAATACGATGATAGAACTAGAAGAATTAATATTATAAGCACAAAAATACATATATCTAAGAACCTCTGTTATCAGGAAAAGAGTACTGGTAGCAGAGGTTTTTGCTTGAAGGTGACTCTTGACAAACGCCCCCTATTAGCATAAAATTTTAAGTAATTATGTGGTTTTCACTGATAGAAATAGAAGAAAGAGAAGAGGAACAAACATGGCAAAGGAAAAGAAATTAGTAGAAGCAATTACCTCAATGGAAGAGGATTTTGCACAATGGTATACGGACGTAGTAAAAAAAGCGGAATTAATTGATTATTCTAGTATAAGAGGCTGTATGATTTTAAGACCCAATGGATATGCTATTTGGGAGAATATTCAAAAGGAATTAGACCGTATTTTCAAGGGAACTGGAGTAGAAAACGTATATATGCCTATGTTTATTCCGGAAAGCTTATTACAAAAGGAAAAAGACCATATTGAAGGCTTTGCTCCAGAGGTGGCTTGGGTAACTCAAGGTGGAATGGAAACACTACAAGAAAGAATGTGTGTAAGACCAACTTCTGAGACGCTATTTTGTGATTTGTATTCCAATATTGTACAGTCTTATCGCGATTTACCAAAGATTTACAATCAATGGTGTTCGGTAGTACGTTGGGAAAAGACAACAAGACCATTTTTAAGAACAACAGAATTCTTATGGCAAGAGGGGCATACTGCTCACGCTACTATGGAAGAGGCAGAAGAGCGTACTGTGCAAATGCTTAATATTTACGCAGACTTTTGCGAAAATACCTTAGCAATTCCTATGATTAAGGGAAGAAAAACAGAGAAAGAAAAATTTGCAGGAGCAGAGGCTACTTATACCTTAGAGGCACTTATGCATGATGGAAAGGCATTACAATCTGCAACTAGCCATAACTTTGGAAATGGATTTGCAAAGGCTTTTGACATTCAATACACTGATAAGGATAACAAGCTACAATACGTGTATCAAACTTCTTGGGGAATCACCACTCGTATTATTGGTGCCATTATTATGGTACATGGAGACAATAGTGGACTTGTATTACCACCAAAGATTGCACCAGTACAAGTAATGGTAATTCCAATTGCACAGCATAAGGAAGGCGTGCTTGAAAAGGCAAATGAATTAAAAGAAACGCTAGCATCTAATTTTAGAGTAAAAGTAGATGATTCTGATAAGAGTCCAGGTTGGAAATTTAGCGAACAGGAAATGAGAGGAATTCCAGTACGTGTTGAAATTGGACCAAAGGATATTGAAGCAAATCAATGTGTGGTTGTAAGAAGAGATACTAGAGAAAAGATTGTAGTTTCCTTAGATGAATTATCTGAACGATTAGAAGAAATTTTAGCAACTATGCAAAAGGATATGCTAGAACGTGCGAGAAAGCATAGAGATGAAAACACTCATGTGGCAAGAGATTTTGATGAATTTACTGATATTATTGAAACAAAACAAGGCTTTGTAAAGGCAATGTGGTGTGGAGAAACTGCTTGTGAAGAAGAAATTAAGGAAAAAACAGGAGCTAGCACCCGTTGTATGCCATTTGAACAAGAAACCTTAGGAAGTGTATGTGTACACTGTAAAAAACCTGCCAAAGCAATGGTTTACTTTGGAAAAGCCTACTAAAAGTTAAATAGGGAGAACAAAGCAATGTCGTTTGTAATACCCATTCCACAACCTGCCAGGGAGATTATTGGCACACTAACAGAACATGGATTTGATGCATATATTGTAGGTGGATGCGTAAGGGATAGCTTGCTAAAAAAAGAGCCTAAGGATTGGGATATTACCACTTCTGCAAAGCCAGAGCAAGTAAAAGCACTATTTCGTCGTACGGTGGATACGGGACTAAAGCATGGAACTGTAACAGTTATGATAGGAAAAGAAGGCTATGAGGTGACCACCTATCGGATTGACGGAGAATATAAGGATCATAGAAGACCAGAGAAGGTAGAATTTACCACTGACTTAAGAGAGGACTTAAGACGAAGGGATTTTACCATTAATGCTATGGCATATCACCCTGATAAGGGAATTATTGATTGTTTTGGTGGATTAGAGGATTTAGAAAAAGGCGTGATTCGTTGTGTGGGAAGTCCCTATGAACGCTTTGAAGAGGATGCCCTTAGAATGTTAAGAGCAGTGCGATTTGCAGCACAACTTAATTTTACCATTGAGGAGCAGACTAAGGCTGCCATCAAAGAGAAGGCAGAAACCTTAAAGGACATTAGTGCAGAACGAATTCAAGTGGAGCTTACCAAGCTCATTACTTCCTCTTATCCAGAGCTGTTATTTACTGCTTATGAGCTAGGAATTACCAAGGTAGTGCTTCCAGAATTTGATACTTGTATGAGCTGCCCACAGCATAACCCGCATCATTGCTACAATGTAGGAGAGCATTTAGTAAAGTCTATGCAAGCAATTGAAAATACCCCTGTTTATCGTTGGACTATGTTGCTTCACGATATTGCCAAGCCTTTGTGCTTGAGTACTGATGAAGAAGGGGTTGACCATTTTTATACCCATTGCAATAAGGGAGAAGAAATGGCGGTAGAGATTCTTAGACGGCTAAAGTTTGATAATGATACGATAAAAAGAGTGAGTCGTTTGGTGAAACACCACGATTATGAATGTCCTTTAACAGAAAAAAGTATACGCAAAATGGCATTTAAAATAGGTCCAGATTTATTTCTTGATTTATTAAAGGTGCAAGAGGCAGATACCTTAGCCAAAGCAGCTTGGGTAATTGAGTCGGCTCTAAAGGAAATCGAGGAAAAAAGAAGGCTGTTTTTAGAGGTTGAGAAAAAAGAACAGTGCTTATCCTTAAAGGAGCTAAAAATGACAGGAAAAGATTTAATTGCCATGGGAATTAAGCCAGGAAAAGAAATGGGAGTCATCCTAAATGAGCTTTTGTTAGAGGTGTTAGAAACGCCAGAAAAAAACAATTACGAATATTTAAGTAGTCAGGTAAAAAGAAGAACTATGTAATAAGAAGTACCCTTCTAAATGTTTCATAATTCTAATCCTTTTTTCATAGGATAGAAGATAAGCGAAAACATTTAGGAGGGATTTTTGTTGACTGAAAAGCTGACTGAAGTATTTGAACAGTATGATATAAAAGTACTACAAGTAATCAAGGGAAGGGGAAGCTATATTTGTACCACCAAGGAGGGGGTGTACTCACTACAACCTTTTTCTTCTACCTTAAGTAAAATAGAATGTGAGTATGAGCTGCTAAATCAGTTAAAAGAGGCAGGCTTTTTTCTGGTGGACCAATATATAAGAAGCCAGGAGCAAGAATTGGTGGTACAGGATAAGTATCATAATGATTTTGTGTTAAAGGAGCATTATGAAGGAAAGGAATTAGATATTAGAAACTTAAGTCAAATCAAGGAGGGGGCAAGGAATTTAGCCAATTTACATAAAAAAATGAGAGACGTAACCCTTTCGCTAGGGGAAAATAAAGAAAAAACCAATCCAGAGCAAATTTTTTATAGTAGAAATCAAGAGCTAAAGCGCATTAGAAATTATATTAGAAAGGTTTGCAAAAAAGGCACCTTTGAGCTTACCTTTATGAAGCATTATGAAGAGTTTATGAAGCAAGGAGAAAATGTTTATGAGGAGTTAAAGGTAAAGCATATGAGTAGTCAGTCTCATATGGGATTTTGCCACGGAAATTATAATCAGCATAATGTGATTTTTACGAAAAAAGGCATTGCTACCATACATTTTGAGCAATTTTATTATGGAAATCAAATGTTAGACTTATATCAATTTATGCGAAAGGTATTAGAAAAAAATGGCTACGAAATGGGGGTTGCCAAGGAAATATTAAACCAATATCAAATGGAACTTCCTCTTTCTAGGGAGGATTATGAATATATTTATTGTATGTTGTCCTATCCTGAGAAGTTCTGGAAGCTAGCCAATCACTATTATAATAACAAAAAAACCTGGATACCCCCTAAAACTATTGAAAAATTAAACGATGTGATTGCACAAAATCAAAAAAAGAATGAATTTTTACAAGAATTTCAAGAATTTTACCAATAAAAAGTGGATAATATGTGAGCGAAAACTTGTGATTTTCTAGGATTTAGGATAATATAGTAGCAGTAGATGAAATGATAGGACGGATAAAAGAAATACTCTAAAATGGAGGAGACTATGAAAAAAATACAAAAGATACTACTATTTTTAATATGTGCTGTGTTTCTTGTTTGTTTCACCGCTTGTGACCAGGCAGAGGAAGCCACAGAGGAGAAGCTAGAGGCTTCCTTAGAGGATGGTCAAGTGTTAGCAACCATTAAGGAAATCGACACTACAGTAGGCTGCATTTCCTTGGTAGAGGTATCCTCAGGAAAGACTATGATTTTTTCTTATCAATCGGGACTTAACATTATGGATAAATATGGCAAGGTAATTGCCCTTTCTCAGGTGCAGGTAGGAGACATCGTTCATGTTACTTATGATAGTAATAATAAAAAGCTACAATCTCTTCAGCTTTCTAAGGAGGCTTGGAAGGTAGAGGGGCTTACAAAGCTAAAAATTGATAAAGCAAAGGAAACCATAACGGTGTTAGGAGAAAGCTATAAATACACTGACGCTTTAGTAGTAGGAAAAGATAACGAAGCAATTGACTTAATTGAAATATGCGACAGTGACCAAGTGTCGGTTTCCGGCTATAAGGGAAAGGTGTGTTCCATTCAAGTAGAGCTAGGACACGGCTATGTACGACTTACCAATTATGACACCTATATTGGAGGAATGCTAGAAATTGGAAGAGAGGTGATTCTTCCTGTTACTAAGGATATGTTAATCGCAGTAAGAGAAGGAAGCTATCGATTACAAATCGACAAAAATGGCTATGTAGGCAGTAAAAATATTGTGGTAAAGGAAGACGAGGAAATTGTGGTGAGTCTTGCGGAATTACAGATTCCAGCAAAACGAATGGGAAAGGTTGCCTTTGATGTGACCCCACAAGAGGCAATTGTGACTGTAGACGGCAAGGTGGTAGATATTACCAAGGAATTAGAGCTAGAGTATGGGGAACATACCTTAAGTGCAGAGTGTGAGGGATATATTTCCTACTCTGGTACTCTTTCTATTACAGATGCATATATCATTTGTACCATTCAGTTACCTAGCGAGGATTCTAATGAAACCCAAGGAACCGTTAGTACCCAGCAGCAAACAAATGAGGAAAACGAGACAACAACTACAACAACAACCGAGGCTACAAGTAGTGAAACAACGACAGAAAGTACAAAAGATAGCACTAATACGGTTGTAAAAACTGTCACAATTGCTAGTCCGATAGGGGTAAAAGTGTATTGTGATAGTCAATATGTAGGAACTGCACCTGTCACCTTTACAAAAAATGTGGGAAGTCATATAATAACCTTAAGTAAGTCTGGTTACAAGACGAAGAGTTATACCATTGAAATTGTGGATGGAAAAGAAGAGCTTTCTTTTTGTTTACCGGAATTAGTGAAATAGAAAATATAAACTTAGGAGGATTACAATGGATTACAAGAAAATTTACGAGGAATGGTTAAGCAATCCATACTTTGATGAGGAGACTAAGAAAGAGTTACAAAGCATTAGTGGGGACGAAAATGAAATCAAAGAAAGATTTTATGCAGACCTAGAATTTGGTACAGCGGGTCTTAGAGGTATCATTGGAGCAGGTATTAACCGTATGAACATTTATGTAGTTCGTAAGGCAACACAAGGGTTAGCAAACTATATTTTATCACAAAATAAGGCAGAAAAAGGAGTTGCCATTGCTTACGATTCTCGTAGAATGTCTCCAGAATTTGCACAGGAAGCAGCACTTTGCTTAGCAGCAAATGGAATTAAGGCATATATTTTTGAATCACTTCGCCCAACCCCTGAATTATCCTTTGCAGTAAGAGAATTAGGATGTATTGCAGGTATTAACATTACAGCAAGCCACAATCCACCTGAATACAATGGATACAAGGTATATTGGGAAGATGGTGCACAAATTACTCCACCACACGATGGAAAAATTATGGCAGAGGTTAAGGCTGTTACTGATTGGAACACAGTAAAAACTATGTCTAAAGAGGATGCTGTCGCAAAAGGCCTTTATGAAGTAATCGGTGCTGCTATTGATGACAAATATATGGAAGAGCTTAAGAAACAAGTAGTTCATTGGGACAGCATTAAGGAAGTAGGAAAAGACCTTAAGATTGTATATACTCCACTTCACGGAACAGGTAATATTCCAGCAAGAAGAGTATTAAAGGAAATCGGTTTTGAAAATGTATATGTAGTGCCAGAACAAGAATTACCAGATGGTGAATTCCCAACTGTAAGCTATCCTAACCCAGAAGCAGAAGAAGCCTTTACTCTTGCTCTTAAGCTTGCAAAAGAAAAGGATGCAGATTTAGTTCTTGCAACTGACCCAGATGCGGATAGATTAGGTGTATATGTAAAGGATACAAAAACTGGAGAATACATTACTTTAACAGGTAATATGTCAGGCTGCTTACTTGCAGATTATGAAATCGGACAAAGAAAAGAAACAGAAGGTCTACCAAAGGATGGTGCCTTAATTAAAACAATTGTAACCTCTAACCTAGCAGATGCAATTGCAGCACACTATGATGTTCGTCTTATTGAAGTATTAACTGGATTTAAATTTATTGGACAACAAATTCTTAACTTTGAAACAAACAATAGTGGAACCTATCTATTTGGATTTGAAGAAAGCTATGGTTGCTTAATCGGAACTCACGCAAGAGATAAGGATGCTATTGTTGCTACTATGGCACTTTGCGAGGCAGCAGCTTACTATAAGACGAAGGGTATGACACTTTGGGATGCAATGGTTGCTATGTACGATAAATATGGTTATTACCTAGACGGAATCCAATCAATTACCTTAAAGGGAATTGAAGGCTTAGCAAAAATCCAAGACATCTTAAATCAATTAAGACAAAACACACCAAAAGAGGTTGGTGGTTACCAAGTGCTTTCTGCAAGAGATTACAAAGAAGATACAGTGAAAAACCTTGCAACAGGTGAAGTAACTTCAACAGGCTTACCAAGCTCTAACGTATTATATTATGACTTAAGCGATGACGCTTGGTTATGTGTAAGACCATCAGGAACAGAACCAAAGGTTAAGTTCTACTATGGAGTAAAAGGAACTTCTTTAGAAGATGCTAAGGATAAATCAGAAAAGCTTGGAAAAGAAGTAGTAGATATGATTAACAAAATGCTATAGGCTTGTGAAAGTAATAGGCAAAACATAGACAGAATAAAAAATGATTAGGGACACTTCTCACAATGGGAGGTGTCCCTTTTCATTTTATAGAAAAATGTATCTAATAATTGTAAATGCATTTAAAAGTGGTAGAGGAAAATAAATTTTTAAAAAAAAGTGCAAGCAAATTGATTTATAATCGTACTTATATAGTGTAAGAGTTAACTTTTACATTTTATCAGTTTAGGAGATGCGTATGCAGGAGAAAAAAATTATTCATTTATTTGAGGAACGTTCGGAATTAGCCATAGAAGAAACACGTAAGCAGTATGGGGGATTGATACGCTCATTGCTTTATCGTATGTTGGGTAATATGGAAGATACAGAAGAATGTGAAAATGATACTTATTTGGGACTTTGGAATTCAATTCCGCCAACAAAACCGAAAAATCTAAAAGCTTATCTATTAAAAATAGCTAGAAATCGAGCCTTAAAGAGAGTTGAATATTTAGGAGCGAGTAAACGTAAGGAAGATAATCGAATACCGTTTGAAGAATTGACGGAATTTATAGCTGACAATCAAAATAAGATAGATGATTTTACGGAAACAGATTTGGCGGAGTGCCTGAATGAGTTTATAGGAAATTTAAATGAAAATAATAGAAAAGTATTTATGTTACGATATTGGCATTTCCTAACAGTGAAAGAAATTATGGTGGAGTGTAATATGAGTAAAAGTAGGGTGGAATCAATATTGTATCGTGTTCGTGGCAAATTAAAAAAATATTTAATAGAAAAAAATATGTTGTAGATAAGACATTGGAATGGAGGTTAATATGAAAAATGCATTATTGTATGCTTTGAATGAGGTTGACGATGTATATGTGTTACAGACTATTCCACAGAAGATAAACCAAAATAAAGTTAATTTAGTGAAAAGGTATAGATATATTGCAACAGCTGTTGCAGCAATGCTATTTGTTTGTACTTTGATAAATGTGGTGAATCCTGTTTTTGCAAGGACTCTTCCTTTGGTTGGTGGTGCATTTGCTTTTGTGCAAGATAATTTAGACTTTGCAGGCTTATATACAAATTATGCCAATCAAATAGGAGAAAAAGCAAGCTCGAATGGAATTGATGTGTGTATTTCAGAAGTTTATTGTGATGGCATTAATTTATTTGTTTCATATGAAATTAAAAGTGAAAAGCCTTTTTCTGAATATACTAATGCAAAAATTTTGCAAACACAATTGGATTATTCTGCTAAGGCACAATTACAATCACATCCAGATTTACAATTAGACGATTTTGGAGTAAGTGGATTAGAGGGAAATTTTATTGATGATTATACTTTTGCTGGAGTAGAAACGTATTCATTAAATGGAAAATCATTTCCTGAATCTGATACCTTCAATATATCTATTCGTTCGCTAGAGGTAATTCAAGAGAATGGTATAGGGATTGAAATAAAAGGAAGATGGAAATTCAGTATACCTATTAACGTGAATACAAAGGATATAAAAACAGTACAAGTGAAGGAAATAAGTGAAGGACATTCTATTGATAAGGTGATTGTGTCTCCAATTATGCTTACAGTATATACATCTTATCCTGATATTTATAGGGGAACTGTAAATTATGAAGTGGTTGCATTTAGTGATATTTCTGAAGATGATGTTACAATTCAGGGGCAATATGGTGCGACATCTGGCGTAACAAGAATACCAAGAAATCGTGTTGGAAATGTACTAGATATTTATGTACTAGATAGTTCTGTGTTAAAGAAGACGGGAATTAAGAAGTATACAAGGGAAAATATTGAACCATATGCAATTGTGCACAAACAAATTGAATTACAATGAATATTTAATTATATATTAGGAGGAAACATAAGATGAAGAAAAAAATAATGAAATCAATTTTAGCATTAACGATGGTAGCAGCATTTATTTTTGGAGTGACTAACACAAGTGTGTATGCATCAAATGAGAAAGAATATGATGATACTGCCACAGTATGTGATATGGAATTGGGGGAGAACACAGACAATTCAGGAGAATATTTTAGGTTTATAACTAATCCTAATTCGCGTATGGAGAGTGATGGGTCATTTACATTCTCATATTCGTGGAAAATGCAATCTGATTACTTTAAACCAGCTAATTCATCAATAAAAGTATATGCAACTGCAACTAGTTCAACATCTAACAAGACTTATTATATTTCATTGTATAAGTACAATTCTTCTGGTGATGATAAACTTGTAGATAAAATAAAATATACAGCAGATGGGACTTCACAGTATTATCAATTTACAGGACTTAGTACAAGTTCGGAGTATTATTTGTATTTTACATTGCCTTTAACAAGTTCAGCTCAAATAACAGGTACAGGTAAAGTAGTTTCAATAAAATAGTAGTCATAAAAATATTCATTGTAGTTTTAGGCAAGCCATAGATATTTATTGCTATGGCTTGTTTTAAGTGTAAAAGAAATAATATCTTGTGTTTGGTGACTTTATAGTGTCTCCTTTTTTGGAATAAATTTTCTGCCCTTTTCATATAAATAAAGTAAAGGGTAAGGAATGGAGAAGTAGAATGGAAACAAGGGTAAAAGGAATTGTACTTGCTATTTTTCTTACAATTGGTATGGCTGTGTTATTTTCTGGTTGCACAGAGCAAAAGCAACAGCAACAGGAGGAAGCGAAAAAGGAACTTGATTACACTGTGTGTAAGGAGGAAAATTTGCCAAAGGAGCTTAAGCGAATTATAGGCGAAAAGAAGGAAAACAGCTTTAAACTTACCTATACTACAAAGGATTATCGCTATATTGCAGTAGGATATGGAAAAAAAGAAACAGGAGGTTATAGCATAGAAGTAAACCAGCTTTATGAAACCAGTAAAGAGGTGCATTTTGAAACAACTTTACTAGGACCCTCTAAGGAGGAGCAGGAAATCAAAGGGGAAACATATCCTTATATTGTAGTAAAAACACAATGCTCAGAAAAAAGTGTGGTGTTTGACTAATTTGAAAGAAAGGCAGAAGCAAATGGAATTAACAAAAAAAGATATTATTACCCGTGTAGTAAAAGCAGCAAAAAATACAAGAACCACGTTAGACGAAAATAAAAATGTACCAGACCATAAAATGGATATTGAAAAAATTATCCAAGTGAAGGCAAACGTAGTGGTGCGAGAATCACAGCTAGGGGTTGATAAGGTACATATAGAAGGGGTGTTAAAGTATAACGTACTTTATAGTGCAGCAAATGAGACAGGCACGCTAGATTCTTTAGAGGGGGAGGTTCCTATCCAAGAGACCATCACCATAAATGGCGCACTTCCGGAGGATATGGTAAAGGTAAAGGCAAATCTTGAGGATTATAATGTAACTATGATTAACTCAAGAAAAATTGGAATGAAAGCGTTAGTAGCCTTTGAGGTGACAGTCTCAGAGGAGGAAATGGTACCAGGCTGTGTAGAATTAAGTGGAAGAGAAGCTATACAGGTGAAGAAAAATGATTTTACAATGACTCAGCTAGTGGTGGATAAAAAGGATAATATTTTAGTAAAGGAAACTATGAATTTACCAGCCAATAAGCCAAATATGAACGAGATTATTTGGGGGAATTTTGAGCTTCGTAATGTAGAAACTAAATTAGTAGATTACACCATACAAATCAAAGGGGAATTAAGTGTATGTGTGCTATATCAAGGGGAAGAGGATCAAATGATTACCCAATCCTTAGAGGTGGAACTCCCTTTTTCTAGCCAATTAGAATGTCAGGAATGTAAGGAGGGAATGATTCCAAATATTTTAGCTACCTTAGTTTCTGCACAGGCAAATATTGGGGAGGATAGCGACGGGGAACCAAGAGCCCTAGAGTTAGAAGGAAATATTGACTTAGATATTAAGCTATATGATGAAGAAGAAATTCATTTAATTGAAGATGCATATTTACCAGGAGTGGAGCTTAAAATAGAAAAAAGACCATTTCCTTATGAAAAGCTGATTATGAGAAATCACGCAAAAACAAAAGTATCAGAAAAAATGAAGGTAAAAGACAATCAACCAAGATTACTTCAGATTACCAATGTAACAGGTGAAATTAAAGTAGATGAAACCATAAAAGAAGAAAATGGACTTCGAGTGGAGGGTGTGATTTATTCTGATGTACTTTACATTAGTAGTGATGACAGAATGCCATTTTACTCCATTAAGGCGTTGCTTCCATTTAGTCAGCTAATAGAAATCGAAGGCTTTACTAGCGAAGACCGATACGAGATTGTACCCTGCATTGATCAAATGAATGGAATTATGTTAGACAGTGAAGAAATGGAAATTAAGGCAACCATATCCTTTGAGGTAATGGGCTTTACAAAGGGAGAAGGAGTTGCTATGGTATCCGTAGAGGAAGAGCCTATGGATATAGAAAAGCTCAGTCAAGTGGAGCCAATGATTGGCTACATCGTAAAGGAAAAGGATACCTTGTGGGATATTGCTAAGAGATATTTTACCACTATGGAACAAATTAGAGCGGTGAATGAACTAGAATCCGATGAAATTACACCTAGACAGAAGCTACTGATTGTAAAAGAGACAAAACAAATATAGAAAATGATAAAAATAAGTACAAAAGCACTACCCCAGAGGCTATGTCGTAGGGTAGTGCTTTTATATGTGGAAAAACGCTTACTGGGCAGCGTCTGTATCTTCGGTGCTTGGGTTTTTCCATTCTTCAAACCCCTTCATAACAGCATCGTAGGTTTTTTGAGAAATTTCTGGTAATTCTCCGCCCCAAAGCTTTTCGGCTGCTTTAAAACCTTTTTCAAAGGCTGCCTTCATTTCGTCGATTTTGGAAGGGTCACCTCCAGTTAAAGCTTTGGCGAAATCTAAGATACGTTCTGAGGTTTGTTTTACACCCCAATAACCATCTTCTGAAACGTCTTCTTGAGCCTGTGCCTTTGTTGCTGCATCCACTTCGATTTCTCCTCTTTGAAGTGCTTGAAAGAAATCTGTGGCAGTTTGAAAGGTTTTATTTTGCTTTGTCAGTAATTGTTCTACTAAGTTCTTAAATTGGCTAGTACGTTGTTCTGCGTCCGCCTTTAATTTTGCAATTAAATTGGTATCCTGAGTATAAGTTTTCTTAGTATCGCTGCTGGATTTTTCATATACTACAGCGGTATCCTTACTATCCTTTGTAGTCTTTGCTTCTTTGTCCTTTACTTCCTTTGGAACGCCAACAGTAGAAGCAACAGTTGCAGTTACGTTGTTGTTAGAAATTGCATTTACGCTCATATTAATCCTCCATCCTTGTGATTTGTGCTGCCTTCATCCTTGATATAGGCAAAACCTTTGTTACAATTATTATTTCGGAAAAAAATTTAAAATAGTTGATAGAAAAAATGTACAAAATTGGGTATACTATAAGTAATATGTGCAAGTAAGATGCACAAGTTGCAAGTAAAACATAAATGCAAAAAGAAGGGAAGGATTTATATGAGTACACATATTGAAGCAAAACCAGGTGAAATTATGGAAACTGTATTAATGCCAGGGGATCCACTTAGAGCAAAGTATATTGCAGAGAATTTTTTAGAGGATGCCGTTTGCTATAATAATGTAAGAGGAATGCTAGGCTTTACAGGCACCTATCAAGGAAAGAAGGTATCGGTGCAAGGCTCGGGAATGGGTATCCCATCCTTTATGATTTATGCCAATGAATTAATTAACGAATATGGAGCAAAGAAAATTATTCGAATTGGAACCTGCGGAGCCATTTCTAAAAAGGTTCATGTAAGAGATATCATTCTTGGTATGAGTAGCTGCACAACTTCCAATATTAATACAACTAGATTTCGTGGGTATGATTTTGCACCAACAGCAGATTTCTTATTACTAAAGGAAGCATATGAAAAAGCCTTAGAGCTTGGAATTTTAAAAGAGCATTTACATGTAGGACCAATCTTAAGTACTGATGAATTTTATGGTCATGATGAAGGACTAACTCAGGAATATGCAGATTACGGTGTGTTAGGAGTAGAAATGGAAGCAGCAGGTTTATATACCCTTGCTCAGAAGTATGATGTAAAAGCACTTGCAATTTTAACGGTTAGTGACCATTTGATTACAGGGGAAGCTACTAGCGCAAAGGAAAGAGAACAAACCTTTACTGATATGATGAAAATTGCACTAGAGATTGCATAGTACTACGCGAAAATTTGAAGAACATGGCTAAAAAAGTCGGCTTCTATGTATGTATTTTGGTTTTCTTGTAAAATAATACAAAAAACTTTTTTATGGAAGAAGTAAAAATAGTATAAATAAACAAAAAAAATGAAAATAAAGTTGACAAAGGGGGTAGAGAGTGATATGATACATACATGCCATGTGAATTACGTTGTGCAATTTACATAACCAATTTAGAATGCGGGAGATTGGGGCATGAATATTAAAAAGCGCATAACAGAATAAGCATAAGTTTATTCTGAACAAAACATTATAAGAAAGAGGTAATGAGTAATGAGAAAAATCAAAAAAGTCTTAGCTTTAACTATGGCTTCAATGTTATTAGTTGGTAGCTTCACAGGATGTGGTGGAAAGGATGATTCTAACACAAGCAGCAAACCAGCTGGTGGCGACACTAAGAAAGAAACTCAAGATGTTAGTTTAACAGTTTGGGGACCACAAGAATCACAAGAATGGTTACAAAAAACTTGTGAAGACTTCAACAAAGCACATGAAGAGTACAACATTAAGTTTACTTTCGAAGTTTGTGCAGAAGGTGATGCAAAAGATGCTGTAACAAAAGATATCGATAACGCAGCAGACGTATTCATGGTTGCAAATGATAACCTTCCAACATTAGTAGATGCTGGTGCAGTAGCTGAATTCGCTGGTACTTACAAAGATCAAATCGCAGCAATCAACACTGACACTTACATGACTTCAGTAACTTACCAAGACAAAGTATATGGTGTTCCTTATGCAGCAAATACTTTCTTCATGTACTATGATAAGAGCGTATTCTCAGAAGACGATGTTAAATCATTAGATAAAATGTTAGAAAAAGGTAAAGTAGCATTCCCATTAAAGAACTCATGGTGTATCCCATCATTCTACGTGTCAAATGGTGATATGTTCAAAGGTGGTACTGATGGTTCAGCAGGTGTTACATTCGCTGATGACAACGGTGTAGCAGTTACTAAATACTTAGTAAGCTTAACTAAAAACCCTAACTTCTCAGTATGTGATTTCGGTGTAGATCCATTAAACGCTGGTGCAAACGCAACATTCAGCGGTGACTGGGCAGCTAACGATGTAAAAGCAATCTTAGGTGACAACTTAGGGGTTGCAGTATTACCATCAATCAATGTAAATGGTCAAGAATGTCAATTAAAACCATACGCACAATCAAAAGCAATTTGCGTAAATGCAAAAACTACTGATCGTGGTAACCAACAAGCAGCAACAGATTTAGCTATCTACTTAGGAAGCGAAGATGTTCAATTATCAAGATATGAAGCATTAAACACTACTCCAGCAGCAGCAAGCTTACTTGACAAAGTTTCTTCTGATCCAATCGTATCTACAGCTATGAAACAAATGGAAGTAGCATTCGTTCGTGGATTATTAAAAGAAATGGACAACACTTGGGCAGCATTCGAAACTATGGGTAACGAAATTGCAAACGGAGATGTTACAGAAGCTAACGCAGCAGAGAAAACTAAAACTATGGCTGATAACATCACAGGTGCTGGTTTATAAGAAAAACTAAACAAAATTTAATCACAGGATATCTTCTTTGTAAGATATCTTGTGAAATTTACACAAGTGCTTCATTAGTGAATAACTAGTGGAGCATTTTTAAAGCAATAAGAAATGAGTTGAAGAAGGAGGAAACGTTTGTGGCTATATTTGGTAAAAAAAAGTCAGAGGTAGAAAGTTATAATGAAATTACAGTTATGAACGCCCTTAAAAAGGGAGACATGAATGTAAAACTGAGTGCCTTAATTTTTGGTTTTGGAAATATTGTGAACAAACAGATTATTAAAGGTCTATTATTCCTATTAGTAGAAGTGGCATATATTGCATATATGATCCTCGTTGGTGGAAAAACAATTGTAGACTTTATTACATTAGGTACAAAAGTAACTGGTTCCCAATTAAATCCAGAAACCAATTTAATGGAGAATGTAATTGGTGATAACTCAATGCTTTGTTTGTTATATGGTGTAGTAACCATTTTCATAACAGCAGCATTCATCTTGTTTTGGAGAGAGGTTATTAAGTCAGCTTATAATACTTATCTTCTAAAACAACGCGGAAAAGAAATTCCAAGCTTTATTGATGATATTAAGTCTTTATTTGACACAAATCTTCATAAAACTTTAATGGCGTTACCACTTATTGGTATTGTTGTGTTTACTGTAATGCCACTATTCTTCATGATTTTAATGGCATTTACCAACTATGATCGCGATCATCCTGTACCAGGTAAATTATTTGACTGGGTTGGTTTAGAAAACTTCGGAAGAATTTTCAATGCTCAAAGTAGTCTTGGTAGAACATTCTGGCCAGTACTTGGTTGGACTATTGTATGGGCTATTTTTGCTACTTTCTTAAACTATATCATGGGTATGGTTTTAGCAATTATTATTAATAGAGAAGGTACAAAGTTAAAAGCAATGTGGAGATTTATCTTCGTATTGACAATCGCTGTACCACAGTTCGTTTCATTACTTATCATTCGTACTATGTTACAACCAAATGGTGCAGTAAACGTACTTCTTCGTAATCTTGGACTTCAAGGACAGTCAGATTATTTACCATTCTTTGCTGATGTAACTTGGGCGAGAGTAACCATTATTATTGTTAACTTATGGGTTGGTATTCCATATACAATGTTACAATGTACTGGTATCCTACAAAATATCCCAGCAGAATTATATGAATCTGCTAAGGTGGATGGTGCCAATGCAGTTATTACTTTCTTTAAGATTACCTTACCATATATGTTATTCGTTACAGCTCCTAACTTAATTACTAGCTTTATCGGTAACATTAATAACTTTAACGTAATCTTCTTATTATCAGGTGGTCAACCTTCTTGTGCAGAATACTATAAAGGTACTGCTGGTAAGACTGACCTTTTGGTAACTTGGCTGTATAAGATTACAATTAACAATAAGGACTACAACTTAGGTGCGGTTATTGGTATTTTGACCTTTGTTATTTGTGCCACAGTTTCCTTAATTGTATATCGTAATACAGGATCATATAAAAACGAGGAGGAATTTCAATAATGAACAAAAAAGAAAAATCTATGTCAACAAGAAAATTAGTCAACAATATTATTGTACATGTATTCCTTACCGTTTTAGCGATTATTTGGGTATTACCAATTGCATGGGTTGTACTTACTGCATTTAGAAAAGAGCCAGGCTCATACTTGACTTATATTATGCCAAAGGGATACACTTTAGATAACTTTATTAACTTGCTTACAAAAACGAATGTTATTAACTTCCCTAGATGGTTTATGAATACTTTGATTGTGGCAATTTGCTCATGTATTATTTCGACATTTTTTGTATTATCAGTTTCATATTGTATGTCTAGATTAAGATTTTCATTCCGTAAGACTTATATGAATATTGCATTAATCTTAGGAATGTTCCCAGGATTTATGTCAATGATCGCTGTATACTACATCTTAAAAGGTATCGGTTTAATTGATGGACCTGGTGCACTTAAATTATTATCTTTGGTGATTGTGTATTCAGCGGGGGCGGGACTTAGTTTTTATGTAGCAAAAGGTTTCTTTGATACAATTCCTAAAGCACTAGATGAAGCAGCTTACCTTGATGGAGCTACTAAGTTCCAAGTATTTACAAAGGTTACGATGCCACTATCAAAACCTATTATTGTTTATACAATTTTAACAACATTCATGGCACCATGGTTAGACTTCATTTTCGCAAAGGTTATCATCGGAACAAATACTAAATACTACACAGTTGCAATTGGTTTATGGAACTTACTTGAAAGAGAATATATTTATAAATACTTTACACAGTTCGCCGCAGGCGCTGTATTAGTATCAATTCCAGTAGCTGTACTGTTTATGTTTATGCAAAAGTATTATGTAGATGGATTATCAGGTGCGGTAAAAGGATAATGACACAAAAGAAAGAATGTATGTTAATCATACATTCTTTTCTTATTTTGAGGATACAAGAGGAAAAGAGAGGTGAAAACTGTTGAAAAAGAGAAGGAAAGGTCTATGTATATTATTAGCAATTATGCTCTTAGTATCAGGCTGTGGTAAAGAAACGAAAAAAGAAGAAGCAACTTTAATCAATTCAGCACCACTTAATATTATTGATGACAATTATAGGAATTACTATGAGGTTTTTGTATATTCCTTTTGTGATGGAGATGGTGATGGAATTGGCGATTTCAAAGGTCTTACCAGTAAACTTGATTACATAAATGATGGGGATGATAAGACTGATTCTGATATGGGCTTTAACGGAATTTGGCTTATGCCAATTATGCAATCCACTACTTATCATAAATATGATGTAGTAGATTACTATAATATTGATAAGGAATATGGTACCCTTGATGATTTTAAAGCCTTCATGGTGGAATGTGAGAAAAGAAATATTAAGGTAATTCTTGATTTAGTTATGAATCATACTTCTAGTCAGCATGAATGGTTTATTGAAGCAACAGAATATATTAAATCCTTAAAGGAGGGGCAGGAGCCTTCTGCAAAGGAGAATAAGTATTTTGGATATTACAATTTTACAAAAGAGCCACAAGGTACAAAATACTATCAAGTAGGAAATACAGAGTGGTATTACGAAGCTGGATTTGTGTCAGAAATGCCAGATTTAAATTTAGGTAACCAAGAGGTTAGAAAAGAATTTGAAGAGATTGTGAAGTATTGGATGGATTTAGGCGTAGGTGGCTTTCGCTTAGATGCAGCAAAGGAATATTATTCAGATAATACAGAGAAAAATAATGAGGTGTTAGCTTGGTTAAATCATACAGTAAAAGCAATTGATAAGGACGCATATATTGTAGCGGAGGTATGGACACCTTTTAATACCTACTCACAATATTACAAAAGTGGAATTGACAGTGTATTTGATTTCGCCTTTGCAGATGCCAATGGAAAAATTGTAAAGACCTTAAACTATACAGGTTCAGATAATTCAGGGAAAGCGCTTGGTCAGTCCTTTATCACATTACAAGAAAAGCTATCAGAGCTAAATCCAAATTATATCGACGCACCATTTTTTACCAATCATGATTTGGCAAGAGCGGCAGGATATTTTAGTGGAGATAACCAAACAGAAAAAACGAAAATGGCTGGAGCTATTAATCTTATGATGAATGGTAGTGCATTTGTTTATTATGGTGAAGAATTAGGAATGAATGGTTCTGGAATCGACGAAAATAAACGAGCACCTATGCGTTGGAGTAAAGAGGAAACAAAGGAAGGTATGTGTCGTGGTCCAGTTGCCATGGAACGTATTGAACAAGAATATGATAGCTTAGAGGAACAACAAAAGGATGATAATTCAATTTATAATTTCTATAAGCAGGCAGTGAAACTTCGTAATCAAAATCCTGAAATAGCAAGAGGACTTGTTACATATATTGACGAGGTGACAGATGAGGACATTTGCGCTATTACAAAGGAATATAATGGAAGCAAAATCCATATTTTAATGAATGTATCTGCCGAAGCAAAAAGCGTATCCTTAAGTAAAGAAACTTATAGCTATAACGAGCTAAGAGGGGCTTTAAAAACTGGCAAAGATAATGTATTATTAAAGGGAGAAACAGTAAAACTTCCACCTTATTCAGTTGCTATATTAAAATAAACAGGAAAGGAAACAGAGCCTATGAGTACAAAAATAGACCCATCACAATTTGTGTATATTGAAGAGTTTTATAATAGTGAGGAATTTAAGGAAAAGTATACTTACACGGGGGATGATTTAGGATCCAATTATAGTAAGGAAGCAACAACCTTTAAGGTATGGGCGCCTACTGCAAAGAAGATTTTGTTGCAGCTTTTTGAAAAAGGTGTAGGTGGAGAGCCATACGAAGTGTATGAAATGGAAAAAGGGGAAAAGGGTGTATATGCAAAAACAGTTTCAAAGGATTTAAATGGGGTGTACTATACCTATCTTGTAACCTCTCTTGATGATGATACAGAGGAAGCTGTAGATGTATATGCCAGAGCAACAGGTGCCAACGGAAAACGTGGTATGGTGGTGGATTTAAGTAGTACCAATCCAGAAGGCTGGGAAAATGATAAAAGAGTACATTTAGCAAAAAATACAGATGCGGTGCTCTATGAAGTTCACATTAGAGATTTTTCTATTAGTGAAACAACCTCTGCTAAGAATAAAGGAAAGCTCTTAGGAATGGTAGAGACAGGAACTGTAAATAGCGAAGGCCTAGCCACAGGAATTGACCATTTAAAGGAACTTGGTGTGACTCATGTTCATTTGCTTCCTTCCTTTGATTACTTTTCTGTGGATGAAGAAAACTTAGATACGCCACAATTTAACTGGGGCTATGATCCACTTAACTATAATGTACCAGAGGGCTCTTATTCCTCTAACCCATTTGATGGTGCAGTGCGTATTAAGGAATACAAGGAAATGGTACAAAAATTCCACGAAAATGGAATTGGTGTAGTTATGGATGTGGTTTACAATCACACTGGCTATAATGATGAATCATATTTTCATAAAACGGTACCATATTACTACCATAGAACCTTTGAAAATCAATTTACTGATGCGTCAGCTTGTGGAAATGAAACAGCATCAGAACGTAGTATGGTAAGAAAATACATGATTGATTCCCTTACCTATTGGATGAAGGAATATCATATAGATGGATTCCGCTTTGATTTAATGGGAATTCATGATATTGAAACGATGAACCAAATTAGCGATGCGCTACATGAGATATCGCCAGAATGTATTATATACGGAGAAGGCTGGACAGGTGGTCCATCTCCGCTTGCTGAGGAGCTTAGAGCAGTAAAAAATAATACAACTAAGCTTAGAAGGATAGCAGCTTTTGATGACAATATTAGAGATGGTATCAAGGGACATGTATTTAACCTTGATGAAAAGGGCTTTGTAAATGGTGGAGAAGGCTATGAGGAAGAGGTAAAATTCGGTATTGTAGGTGCAGTATCTCATGACCAAATTGATTTAAGTAAATGTAAAACAGCTACTAAGTTCTGGGCAAATAACCCAACTCAATGTGTGAATTATGTAGAGGCACACGATAATCTAACCTTATGGGATAAATTACTTATTTCAGCGGAAGAAGCCTCTGAGGAGGACAGAATTAAAATGGATTTATTATCTAATGCAATTGTGATTCTTTCTCAAGGAATTGTATTCTTGCATGCAGGTATGGATTTCATTCGAACCAAAGGTGGGGAAGAAAATAGCTTTGCCTCTCCAGATAGCGTAAATGCCATAGATTGGGATAGAAAGTCTACTTATAAGAATGTGTTTGATTATAATAAAGGTCTCCTTTCTCTAAGAAAATCTAGTCCCCTATTTCGTTTAGAAACTGCCGAGGAGGTTAGAGCTGCCCTTACCTTCCTTGAAGAGGGGGTAAATTGGCAGGGGAAAAATGTCATTGGCTATGTGCTAAAAAATGAAACAGAGCAGTTTGTGGTGCTATACAATGCCAACAAAACAGCAGTAGAAATTACTATACCAGAAGGGGATTATGAAGTAGTGGTAAATGAAACCCAAGCCGGTGTAGAAGCAATCGAACAATTTACAGGTTCTAAAATAGAAGTACCACCGATTTCGACGCTTGTGCTTAAAAAGTAAATATAAAAGGTAAATTAAGAATGCAGGTATGATGAAAAACATCAGCCTGCATTTTTTCTGTTCTAGGAATTGCGTCGTAATACGCACTAGAATCGAGTTTGCAATGCAAACTCTTAAGAACTGAAAACAATTCTTTTTTATTGAATAGGAAAGTGCTCGTACGTAGTGAGAAGCTAAGGAGAATTTGTGAAACAAATTCTCTTAGAAGTGTCGCTGCAGGGCGACACTTTGGTATAAGAATAAGTTATCACTCATTTGATAAGAAGTTATTGACAAATGATAAAAAGAGCGACAACCCAATACCTATAAAACCGATAGGGTTTTAGGCAGAAGAAAATTAGAATGGATGGAGGGATTTTATGATAGAAATTTTATGGCATGGACGAGGAGGACAGGGAGCCTTTACAGCAGCAAGACTTTTGGGGGCAGCATATGTGAGTAAGGATGATAATAGTTATGCTCTAGCGTTTCCGTCCTTTGGACCAGAACGAAGAGGAGCACCCATTCGTGCATTTACGAAGCTAGATCAGAAGCCCATTGGAAATCGTAGTGAGGTAGAGAAGGCGGATTATAGCATCTTCCTAGATGATACGTTATTTTCAGAGGAAGCCTTTAAAGAGCTTAAGCCACAGGGAAAAATTTTACTAAATACAAAGAAATCCATTCAAGATAGTAGGGTAATCACCATAGATGCAGATTCACTAGCTGCACAAATTTTAAAGCTACCGATTACAAATACAATTATGTTAGGAGCCTTTGCAGCAGTATATGGTGAAATACAGATAGAACAGCTAGAAAAGGATATTTCCTTTGGAAATGAAGGTACAGTTTATACCAATGTTAATTCCGCCCTTCAAAAGGCAGGACTTAGTATTCCTTCCTCTAATTATATTGGTGGACTTGGTGGAAAGAATATTTTCGCACAAGAAATTGAAGGAATATTTAAGGAGCTAATCCTACTTTCTAACCGTATCATTATGATGACAGCAGGTTCAGGGCGAGTGTATCAAGAGGTGGAGGTTCCCTTTGCACATCCTAGAAACCGAATGGAGTTAGTGCAAACAAAGGAGTACAATGCCTTTAGAAATAAATTGGTGTCCTTATTTTATAGGGATATTGCAGATAAAATTGGTGGAAGCGAGGTGGTACTATAATGGGAAAAGAATTTTTTCAAAAAAATGTTTTAAGAGTAGCCCACCTTTTATTTCTTCTTCTTTTGTTGGTACAGCTTTTACCAAATAAAATTGCAGCAGATCCAAAAACTTCTTATGTCCTTTGGCTTGCAATCGGAGTTGAGGTGCTAGTCGTAATGATTACTGCCTTTATGAAACCTACTCAAGGTCTTAATTTATTTTTTGATATTATTGGATTTTTATTGGTTTAAATCAAGGCTTGACCGTTTCCTTTATTTTACTAACCTCTGCAGAAATGATTGGAGCACAGGATGGTCTTGGATATTATGTAAAGCAATATTCCGATTTTGGGGATTATACAAGAGCCATTGTAGGAATTATTGTGATTGGTATTGTAGTAGTTGGAATATCCTTTTTATTTAATAAGCTACAAAAATATTTATTGCGTTGGAAGCGCTAGAGGAAAACTGACGTCCCTATGGGAAGGTCAGATTTTTGTGGTTCAATTGTTTGTTTTTTTTTCGTTGTACCATTGAAAAATGATTTTTTTCTGTATATAATATATAGTATACAATATACATAGTACATTTTTGTGTATGGAAAAACAAGCTTTTATATGGAGGATGGAGAAAATGGTTGCAGTACAAGGAGCATCCATGAAAAAGAGAGCCTATGCCAAGATTAATCTTTCCCTAGATATTGTTGGTCGGCTAGAGAATGGATATCATTTGGTGGATATGATAATGCAAATGATTGATTTATATGATGAGCTTACCTTTTCGGTTACGGAGGATACAAGGATTGTAATTGAAACCAATCAAAAGGAGCTTCCCCTTAATGAGGATAATCTGATTTACAAGGCTATTGAGGCAATGAGAAAGAGGTTTCACATTAAGCAGGGAGTGAAGGTATATTTAGAAAAGAGAATTCCCATTGCGGCAGGAATGGCAGGGGGCAGTAGCGATTGCGCCCAAACCTTAATTGCCGTGAATGAGCTATTTTCTCTTGGACTTACGAAGGAGGAGCTAAGAGAGATTGGTGTGACGCTAGGTGCTGATGTAGCATTTTGTATTGAAGGCATTTCGGCTAGGGCACAAGGGATTGGAGAGCAGCTAAAACAAGTCTCTAGTATGCCAAGCTGTTATTTGGTCATTGCAAACCCAGGAATCTTTGTATCTACTAAGGGAGTATATGAAGATTTTGACAAAAAGGAAGCAGTCAAACACCCCAATGTAGATGGTATGGTGGCGGCGCTAGAGCAAAGTAAGATAGAAGAGGTTGCCAAAGAATTAGGAAATGTATTAGAAACCGTTACCCTAGAGCAACACAAGGAAATAGGCGCACTAAAAGCATTTTTAATAGAGCAGGGGGCACTAGGAGCTTTAATGAGTGGAAGCGGTCCTACTGTATTTGGAATTTTTCAGGAAAAGGAACAGGCAATTGAGGCAAAAGAACGGTTACAAAAGGAAAAAAAAGTTTTCTTTGCAACGGTTTGTATGCCCCTTAATCAAATAGACTAGGAATAAAGATTGGAGATAAAAATGCACGATAATTTAAAGGTAAATGCAAATGAATATTTGCCACTTCGAGATGTGGTATTTCAAACGTTAAGAAAAGCAATTTTGGTGGGAGAATTTAAACCAGGAGAGCGTTTAATGGAGATTGCCCTAGCAGATAAGCTAGGCGTTAGCAGAACTCCAGTAAGAGAGGCAATTCGTAAGCTAGAATTAGAGGGCTTAGTTGTAATGATTCCTAGAAAAGGAGCAGAGGTTGCTAGTATCACAGAAAAGGATTTAAGGGATGTACTAGAGGTACGTTGCGCCCTAGAAGAATTAGCAGCACAGCTTGCCTGTGAGAAAATTACAGAGGAGGGAGTTGTGAAGCTAGAAGAGTCTGTAGAGGGGTTTAAAAAAGCAATCCAAACAAAAGACTTAACAACAATTGTAGAAAAAGATGTGGCATTTCATGATATTATTTTCCAAATTGGTGAGAACGAAAGATTAATTCAGATTGTAAATAATTTAAGAGAGCAAATGTATCGTTATCGTAATGAATATATCAAAGATGAAAGCTATCATGATACGCTAATTAAAGAGCATGAAACAATTGTAGATTCTATTAAGAAAAAGGATGTAGAGCTTACAAAACAGGCACTACGTTCCCATATTTATCATCAAGAGGTCAATGTAATAAAAAAATTAAAGTTGGCAAACTAATATTTTCC
>JAFPBJ010000127.1 GCA_017390525.1 Lachnospiraceae bacterium
CATAAGAGAAGCATTTTCCTGATACACTCGTTTTGCCTCTTGCTTATCTGATACAACTGTATCTCCATCTGTATTCATAATCTTCACAATACAGGTTGGTTGACGATATAATCCATGGTTCTCAATAGTTGCATAAGCCGATGCCATTTCTACTGTAGTTGCACCATATGCAAATCCACCTAGTGCTGCTGCCATGTTTTCATAATCCTGCTCTGTAATTCTAGAGAAATTCATTTTACCTAAATAGCTTACCCCCACTCTTGGTGTAAGCTCCTCAAATAATCTCCAAGCTACCACGTTCTTAGAGGCTTGCACAGCTCTTCTTAAGGTTATATTTCCATCATATTTTCCATTAGAATTGGATGGATAATCATCCGGCATTCTACTATCATCTACAATAGAATCTGGTGAAAAGCCTCTTTCAAGCACAGGTGTGTATACCACAAGGGGTTTAATAGAACTACCTGGCTGTCTTGGACTTTGGAAGGCACGATTTAGTGTATAGCCTTCATTCTTTTGACTTCTTCCACCTACAATGGCAATGACACGTCCTGTTTCATTATCAATACAGGTAGCAGCGCCTTGCATTGCATAAATACCATCATCATTGGTTTCTGTAAATCCTGCTAAGGTTTCATCTATACTTGATTGTAATTGCTTTTGCTTCGTAGGATCAATAGAGGTATAAATTCGATATCCACCTGTATAAAGAGCCTTTTGGCATTTTGCGTATAACTCTTCATACTCTTCGTCATATAGCTTCTTGCTAGCTTCTCCTGAAAATTCAGTTTGAAATTTAAAGCCTTCTGCTTCCATTAATGCCTTAGTAGCACAAGAAAGTACATAGCTAGTTACATAATCCTTTTTACTCTTCTTTGGTTTTTGTACTTTGATTTCTTCTGCAACTGCTGCTAATCGTTCTTCCTCTGTAATTACACCGTCTTCCTTCATTTGTTTTAAAATTCTATCACGTCTTTTAATGGTGTTCTCAGGTCGAACTAGAGGATCATATAAAGATGGATTATTAGGAATTGCACATAAAAATGTAATTTGGGATAGGCTTAAGGAGCTTACGCCCTTTCTAAAGTATCCATTACTTGCTGCCTGAATTCCATAATATCCATTTCCAAAATATGCATTGTTAAGGTAGAATTCCATAATTTGATCCTTAGAATATTTCTTCTCAAGCTCTAAGGCAATAAAAATCTCTTCCACCTTTCTCTGCCAGCTTACTTGATGAGTTAGGTAGATATTTCTACTAAGCTGCTGTGTAATGGTACTAGCACCTTGGGTAACCTTTCCCTTATGCTTAATCAGTGCCACTACCGCTCTAAAGTTAGCCTTAATATCAATACCCTTATGCTCATAAAACTTCTTATCTTCAATGGATACCATAGCCTGTTGCGCATATTCGGGTATATCTTTAATGTCTACATAATAAACATCCTTTTCCCCTTTCAGGGAGGTAATTAATTTCTTGTTACAATCATACACCAAGCTTGTTTCTACCGCCTTAAACACATCTTCGTCTGAGGTCGAAACCTTAAGCTGTGCATCATTGTAAAGCTCCATTACAGTTGGCCCGAACTTATTCCATAAAACAAATCCCGCCACACATATTGCAATGGTTATTAAGAAAAAGTTAATCTTAATAAATGCCCTTAATTTAGGGTGTTTCTTTTTCTTTTTTTTCTTTTTCTTATCATTTTCTGCCATACTTATATTCTCCATTCCCTTACATTAGGCTTCTAATGTAATATAATGAAATTCCCTTTCCATATCCTCAATGAGATATTTAATTTCTTTATTACAGGTTAATAAAATAATCTGGCTATGATTCATATCTAGCAAATACTGTAGCACGCTCACTAGTCGATCTGTATCATAGCTACCGAAAATATCATCAATAATTATCGGTAATTGCTCACCAGGATATAAATATTGTGCAGTTGCAATGCGAATTGCCAAATAAATTTGTTCCATTGTCCCTACACTTAAATAATCAATAGGAATCACTCTCCCTTTATGTTCTACCATAATTTTCATATTCTCGTCAATCATTATATTAGAATATGCCCCATTGGTAATCTTAGAAACAATCTGGGAAATTGCTTGATTTAAGTTACTTCCACTCTCACTATGTATTTCGCTAGTTAAGTCCTTAATGGTTTGCATTGCAAGCTCGATTGCTCTTATATTATACTCTATTTTCTCATTCTTTTTCTTAAGGTTTTCATACTCTTTTATTAAATCTTCCTTCTTTCGCTGGGCATACATAAGATCCTCTTGCTTTCTCTTTAGGATACCTATGGCGTAGGCCTCATTTTGTACCACCTGCTCCTGCTCACGAATCCGATTATTCTCCTCAAAATGAAATCCAAGCTCGTCAATGGATTCATTCACCTTGTGATTAAAAGAACGATCTGTACTTTTTATGATATAAGCTACCATAATAAGAATAATTCCGCCTACAATTGCTAGCCCCAAATCATCCAAATGAGTAAACTTAAACAGCATAGCAAAAAATATAATTACTAAAATCAAGGCACCAATTTGCACTGGACTCACAATGCTTTCCGCCTGTTCTTGTCTTTTCTTTGAAATCTGTTTGGTACTGTCTTCATTAAAATTATCAAGCTTTGATATTTTCCCACTTAATTGGTAAATTTCTGCTCGATAATCCGGCGTACTCTGTATTGTTTCCTGCAAGTCGTTTATTTTATAGGAAAGATCATTACTAGCAACCTTCTTCTTTTCCTGTTGCAGCAAATCAAGTGCTCCCTTAACATCAATGGCAGCACTATTTGCCTGAGATAGATTCGCCATATAATTAGCAATTTCATTTCCTAGCTCTTTGCCAAACTGAATATTATTTTGTCCCATACACAAGGTATTTAAATAGGTGTCCTTTGGAAGCTTAATAAAATCTCCCACTAGCTGATTTTTATCTAAAGAAAGTTCTTTTCCCGTATCCTTTCTAATCAGATGAACACTTTGACTGCCTTTCCTAAAATTCCTTTGAATCTGGTAAGGCTCATTTTCCTTGGTAACATCCATGACACCACCATATTCCCCGTGATCAAAGGGTTCATACAGGTGATAAGCATCCTTTTTCGCTGCTCGACCTCGATAGGAATCAATGCCATATAGCATACTCACCATAAAGGTTTTTAGGGTAGATTTTCCTGCCTCATTACTACCATAAACTACATTTAAGCCTTGCTTTAAATCAAACTCTCTATTTTTAAATTTTCCAAATCCTGTAATGTGTAAGTGACGAATAATCATAACTACTCTTATCCTTTGCTAATACTTCATAGAATCCAAAAGCGCCTTCATACCATATTCTAATGCCTTTTGATTCAACTCATTACTACTATCTTCACCTAATTTGGCAATAAATTTCCCAAGTAGATTATCTTTATTTTCTTCATAAAGCTGATTCATGTCATGGGCTAATTTTCTTTGATCCTTAATTTCTAGTACACGATACTGTGCCTCTATCTCCTCTAATTGATAAGGAACCGCCTCATATTGCTCCCCTTCAATATAAATAGTATAAATACATTTTGTGCCCTTTTTCTTAATTGTATCCTCTATTTCTTTTATGATATCAAGCTGGGTGGTTTCATCTGTGACCACAACGTGAATCTCTTCATAGGAGGCTTTCGCAACGGGATGAAATTCTAATTTTACTTGTTTTTTTTCATCAATGGTTCCTAAAATGTACCCATGAGGACCTATATCAGAGCGTTTCACAGGCTCAAGTGCACCTGCATATGCAATTTTATTTTCCTCCACCATATGTGGTCTATGAATATGCCCTAATGCCACATAATCAAAGCC